>CAZFJO010000307.1:0-4485 GCA_964518915.1 uncultured Saprospiraceae bacterium | reverse complement strand
ACTATGACTTCTATTTATAATAGAGAGTCGACTTTGTTATGCTTTTACTATATATAAGGATAAAAATTAAATCTTAGACCTCATTTTCTTCATAGCATCGTGGACCTGATTGTATACTGTACGCTTAGAAGTGCCCATTTTTTCTGCGATTTCCTCGTAAGAAAAACCTCTATAAAATCTGAGTGTCATGACGGATTTCTGCGCAGGGGACAATTCATCTAATGCCTTTTTCATTGCATCAGCTTGCTGTATTGTCTTCTGCTTTTTAATCAAGGCGTCTTCATAAGACGGTGTATATATATCATAGAAAACACCTGATTGCCTCTTTTTTCTTTCTGATGAAACCTTTTTTATGATTTCTCTTCTAAGGGAAACCTTAAGATAAGATTCTAAATTCTCTACTCTGCTAAGAACACTATTGTTCTCGCACATGAGTACATAAATGTCTTGTATACAATCCTCTACTAAACTTCTATCCTGATGGATATGAAGACCATAATCCAATAAAGTTCGATGGTAATCCATCAATTGATCTCTATTATAAGGTACCTTTTTAAAAGTGTTTAAAAATTTCAAAATTGCAGTGATTTTCCACAATGTAAAGAAAACCACAGATAATTACACTGAGATCAATATTAAAGATGGTAATTATCAATTATAAACTAAGATTATATCGACAATTCACTCGTTAAAAAAGAGTAATTTCACTAACCTGATAGAACGAAAAAGATAATTCTTCCGCAAGACTTTAATTGTCTATAGAATAATCTTAAGAAATGAATTCTGATTTAAGTATTTGCACAATGCGGTCTTGAGTAGTGTTATCATATCCTACTACTCAAGACCGTTCTAATTCTAATGTTCTAGAGGTGCTTATAAACAAAAATCAAGAATGGAGGGTTCTTAACCCTATTCGCTCATTATATTTTCTTGTTGACTGATGCTTTCATCATGGATAGCAGTAATAAACTTTACAATGAATTCCTCTGATAGCTGGCTATCCGTACCGCGTTTCTTATACTTCTCTAGAATTTCATTCCATCGAGAATTCTGAAGAATGGTAACGTTATTTTCTTTCTTAAACGATCCTATGTCTCTAGCTACTTTCATACGATTAGCAAGCATATTAATGAGCTCATCGTCTATAAAATTAATCTGCTTTCTGAGTACTTCAAGGTCTGTTTTAGCAGGAAGAGCAGAAGTATCATAATCTCTCATTTTTAAGGCAGTGATCATCTCTCCGTATACTTCAGGTGTAATCTGTTGCTTAGCATCACTCCACGCATCATCTGGTGTTATGTGTGATTCTATCATCAAGCCATCGAAGTTAAGGTCTAAGGATTTCTGAGAAACCTTAGCTAGAATATCTCTTCTTCCACAGATATGCGAGGGATCACATATCAATGGGATATCCGGCATCCTTCTCTTTAATTCTATAGGCAATTGCCATTGTGGTCTATTCCGGTAGATCTTTTCTCCGAAATTGGAAAAACCCCTATGAATCCCAGCAATATCCTTGAGGCCGACTTTCTGCAACCTTTCTATCCCTCCCATCCATAATGACAGGTCTGGATTTATAGGGTTTTTAACCATGATAGGAATATCTACTCCTCTGAGTGCGTCCGCTATTTCTTGCACCGCAAATGGATTAACCGTCGTTCTGGCGCCTATCCATAGGATGTCTATTCCGAATTCCAAGCATACTTCTACATGCTTCGCTTTAGCTACTTCTACCGTAACGGGTAATCCTGTTAATTCCTTAACCTTCTGCATCCATGGCAAGCCCTTAGTCCCTACTCCTTCGAAAGAGTTAGGCCTAGTACGAGGCTTCCATATTCCACCTCGAATTACATCCACCTTACCAGTAGCCGCAAGTCTCTGTGCCGTTGCGATAACTTGTTCTTCTGTTTCCACACTACATGGCCCTGCGATCAGCAGGGGTTTTTTCTTCATCATAAGCTCTGCTGGGCTCATGGAAGCACTTGTTTCAGTTGTCATTTTTCTTGATTTTAATTAAGTATTCTTTTTATGTCATTAGCATCTTTCATGAGGCTTTCTGCCTTGTTATAATCGTTGCTTTTTATGGCTTCTTTAAACTGGTGTAAGTAATCAATGTAACTTTCAAGCGCCTTAACTAAATTGTCACCATTCTTATGAAATATAGGTGACCAGGTAGAAGGGTTACTCTTAGCAAGTCTTACCGTAGATGCGAATCCTGTACTTGCGAGATTGAAGATCTGCTTCTCATCTTTTTCTATATCTAGTACCGTAAGACCCAGCATAAATGAACTTACATGGCTGAGGTGCGATACATACGCAAGGTGCTTGTCGTGTTCTTCTGAGGATAAAAAATAGGTATGCATACCTATGCTGTTAAAAACCTTCACTATAGTATCTACTGCCTCAGCATCTGATTTTTCTTTTTCGCAGATGATGTTCTTCTTTCCTACGAAGAGGTGTGATATAGCCGCTTTCGGACCACTGAATTCTGTACCCGCCAGAGGATGAGCAGCCACATATCTTGATCTATTCTTATGTCCATCTACTACACGGCAGATTTCAGCTTTAGTGGATCCTACATCGGTGACTACCGTTTCTCCGGATATTTTATCTAGCACAGAGGGCAACAAGGATTCTATCTTGTCAACTGGGATAGCAAGTATAATTACTTCTGATTTTTCTATGGCCTCATCTAGCGTTACCACTCTGTGTATTAAGCCCAGTTCCATGGCTAACTTCTGGTGAGATTCATTCAGGTCTACACCCAGTACTTCCACGTTAATCTGGTTTTTAAGATCCTTAGCGATTGACCCTCCTATTAATCCTAGTCCTACTACACTTATAGTCATCATACTTCCGTAGATTTTAATGTTTCGACGATCCTTCCCTTAGCTTGTTCCAGCTGATCTATAGTTGCACAGAGGGATATTCTTATGTACTTGCTCCCCTGATCACCGAAGATATGTCCCGGCGTTATAAAAACCCTTGAACCCAGCAACAACCTTTCCGTCAGTGATTCTGCCTCCTCTATAAAGAAGGGGACCCTCCCCCATATAAATAACCCTACAGAATCGGCATCATATGTACACCCTAGTATATCCATAATTTCCAAGGCTACCTTCTTCCTTTTTTCATAAATAGAATTGAGCCTATCGTGCCAGGCTTCTCCCTGACTAAGCGCTTCTACAGCTGCTTCTTGCAACCCTCGATACATGCCACTGTCCATATTAGATTTAAATTTCAATATAGTCTGCAGATATTCTTTCCCTCCTGCAACTGCTCCTACTCTCCATCCTGCCATATTGTAATTCTTACTTAAGGATGTCAGCTCTAGACACACTTCTCTCGCACCTTCTACTTGGAAGATGCTCATCGGGTCTTGATTGAGAATAAAAGTATAAGGATTATCGTGACACAATAGTATGTTATGCTCGCGGGCAAATGAAACAACCTCCTTAAAAAACGCCGTGCTTGCTCTGGCACCAGTCGGCATGTGTGGATAATTAAGCCACATGATTTTTACCTTATCAAGGTTCTGACTAGACAGTGCATCTAAATCTGGAAGCCAAGCATGCTCTTCTTTTAATGCATACTCCACAACGGTCGCTCCACACAATTTCGAAACGGCAGAATATGCTGGATATCCTGGATTAGGAACAAGAACTTCATCGCCTGGGTTTAGGAATGCCATGGATATATGCATGATGCCTTCCTTAGATCCTATCAGCGGAAGGATCTCAGAATCTGCATCCATCTGTACTGAAAAGTGGCGTCCATACCATCCAGAGAACGCCTGTCTTAGTTTAGGAATTCCTGCATAGGATTGATACTTATTGACTCCCTCGTCTGAAGAAGAAGATATCAATCGTTCTACTGCTCCTCTCGGAGGATTAAGATCCGGACTCCCGATACCTAGGTTTATTACTGGACTACCACCATCCTGATTCATCTGTGCCACCTGCTTCAACTTAGTTGCGAAGTAATAGGTAGATACGCTACTTAATCGATCTGCTTCTTTAATAATCATGATTGTATTTTATCAGTTCCTTGATGTAACACTTCGGCTAAATCAGCCCGCGCATAAATTCCTAATTCTTGAAAAACAGATGTTACTTGTAATATGTCGTCCTTAAGATTGAAGTATTGATCGATGTGGTCAAACTCAATATCCATATGAAAGAAATATTCTCTGAATGACCCTAGAACAGGAAATGATTGAAGCTTACTGAGATTTAAATGGTGATCTTCTATCTTCTGAAGAACCTTGAGCAACTGTCCTTTCTTATCTGGCATCTTAATAAAGGCTGACACCTTATTAACTGCTCGGGTATCATAGACTTCTTTTTCGTTTCCTATTATGAAAAATCGAGTATAATTGTTCTTATGGGTTTCAATATTGCTAGCAAGGATATCTAATCCATACAAACTTGCTGCATGCTTGCTCGCTATCACTCCTTTTTTTCTTGACTCCTTCCGAGCAATCCT
>CAZFJO010000306.1:2019-4494 GCA_964518915.1 uncultured Saprospiraceae bacterium | reverse complement strand
TACGACGGTGTACGTTATGGGCGCCGTACCGAAAAGCAAGGCGATATCGATGAATTGTACCGTAGAAGTAGGGGAGAAGGTTTCGGTATGGAGGTTAAGAGAAGAATTCTTTTAGGTACTTTCGTCCTGAGTGCAGGTTATTACGATGCATATTATAAGAAAGCACAATCTGTACGTAGAATTATCCGGGACGAAATTTTAAAAATATACGAGCATTACGATTTTATAGCCCTGCCTACCTCTCCGGTAGGTCCATGGGAAATCGGAAGTATGTCTTCAGACCCAGTAGAAGTCTATCTTTCTGATATATATACCGTTCTTGCTAACCTCGCAGGCATTCCAGCTGTATCTATTCCGCTTCATACTTCAGACCCCCGACTGCAGGCTGGTTTCCAACTTATGGCTGCTCCATTCCACGAAAAATCTCTTATTGATTTTTTAACGCATTAAATTTTCTGGCATAGTCTTTGACATTCAGTAAGCAATAAATTACGATTTATTGTAATATGACAAAACCGTTGCATAATATGATATGGAATAGTACATTTGCGCGCTATTTGATATTAACATTATTTATAATACGTAAAAAATTAAATTACAGTAGATTAGGATTTAAAGAAACAATATTACCCAAAATCCGATCCCAGCAATCGATATTTTTAAATAATCACCCATGAACAAAATTAAATTCATTACAAAGACATTTGTGATAGGATTGGTATTACTATGCCAAACCCTTCAGGGTTCTTCTTATGAGGAGTACCTTAAGTCACATGCGTATAGTGAGATTAAGTCTAGATTGGACCTGTTGGATGGGGCATTCGATTATAAACTAAATCCAGAGATTGCTAAGTTAATCTACGAGTATACATCTAAGTATAAGCACGATAGCGAAGCTTTACTAAGTAAAGCTGACATATACTTTCCACTAATCGAAAAAGAAATTTATAATAAGGATCTTCCTATAGATCTAAAGTCTCTTCCTATTATAGAATCACACCTCAGACCTGAAGCAATATCTCGATCTGGAGCTGCAGGTATGTGGCAGTTTATGAAAAAGACAGCTCGTATGATGGGGCTAAATGTCAATGGTGAAGTAGATGAAAGGAAAGATGTTATTAAGTCCACTTCGGCAGCACTAGATTACTTGGCTTTTCTATATAAGTCTTTCGATGATTGGACACTGGCAATAGCGGCTTATAATTGTGGGCCTGGTAATGTAAGAAAGGCAATGCGTGCCGGAAAAAGCAGAAACTTCTGGAAGATAAGACCACACCTTCCTAAAGAAACACAGAGGTATGTACCTAAGTTTATGGCGATGAGCTATTTATTGAATTACCATGATCTACATGGTATCCATGTAGATGTTTCTGTTTTAAAAGATAATCCGACGACCATCGCCCTTTATGAAAAGACTAATTTTAACGATATATCATTATCTACCGGACTTGATTTAGAAGAAATAAGAAATATGAATCCATCATACTTGAGAAACTACATCCCTAGTTCTTCTGATGGCAACCATCTCACACTACCAGAGAAAAAGTTGATTAATTATATATTATTGGAAAGGGTAGAATATAACGTGGTGTATCAACCTACTGAATCTACCTCAGTATTGCACATTGCAGAGATAATTCCAGAAACAAAACTGGAAGAAGCGAGCATGGATACATACGTATGGGACTTTCCGATTTTAGAATCTAATAAAGAACTCTATGTTTTACAACCTCTGAAATCTTCTAAAAATCAAAATAGAAAATCATCTAAGGTAGCAAGCCAAGTAAGGGAGAAAACGGATGACCGAAGAAGAAAGAAGGGTATAGATCACCCCGTGCGGTATGCCGCATTTTATAATATGGATAAGTAAAGAAGGAGTAAGCGTTTTAAGAGGCCTAGATTGCTGAGATTAAAATATTAAGGAGTTCTCTATTCTGGATCTTCAGCTAAATCAAGAGGGCTCTTAAGGTGTCCGTTTTCATTGAGGAAATTGCACCATCGACAATCCTCTTGTTCGCAAGAATAAAATTCATGATTCATTATTCTCCGATAGGTGTCCTGAACCTGATTTCCTACAAGTTCTACTTCCATAGGTGATATAGATTGAGTGTGTCTTCGGAATGTCAGATTGCTTTCGTCGTACTCTACGAAGTCCATAACCCCTTGATTATAATTAAAATCATGCTTGGCATCCTGATCTATAAGTATTTTATAGAAAACAAGCTGCCGCCAGTAGTCTCCTCCTATATCATTGTCTCCTAAAGGTGGCTTTAGCTTTTTACTCGCATATTTTCCTGTTTTGTAATCTACTACATTTACAAGATTCTTATGTATTTCTAGCTTGTCTATTTTGCCTTTGATAGGTACGCCTTTATAGTGGATATTATCTATACCATGTTCTAGTTTATATTTAGGAACATCTTTCCATGTGTCCCGGTATTCTTGGTAATATTTTTTCAGAACTTCTCGTCCGTA
>CAZFJO010000306.1:0-1919 GCA_964518915.1 uncultured Saprospiraceae bacterium | reverse complement strand
AGAAATTTGCTTAAAGCGGTTGCACTGATTTTAAAATCTTGTAATACCTCTTCTAGTATAGAGGTATCAATAATAGGTGCAGACTTATGCTTATGGAGGAGGAGCTGAAACTGGTAGGTAGATAATAAATCCTCAGGAACTTCAGTATAATGATCTGGAACGGTGATGCCTCCATCATAAAGGAAGGAGGAAGCTACAATTTCCTTGTCTTTTTCGTCGTGGTCGGGGTAACATAAGAATAGACCATGCTCAGCCCTAGTAATGGCTACATAGAACAACCGACGATCATCTTCGACGTCACTGGTTGCAGATACAGGAATAATACGCTCTGGAATATAAAACCCTCTATTGTAATTTTTCTTCTTCCAGGCTTTTTCAGTCATGTTAAGTATATAGACATACTTGAATTCTAAGCCCTTAGAACTGTGAGCAGTCACCAAGGTGATTCCTTCTTTCTTTTTCCGGATGTCAAGAACAGGTAAGGAAATATTATTAAGCTGCATCTTCTCGATGGTAGTCAAGAAATCTGATATATTATAGCCTGTAGTCTTAGCGGATTCTTCTTTTATAAGATTAAAAAACGTGTTGAAAATCTGCAGATTCCATTGCTTGTCTTCCGATCTTAATATTTCTTCTAGCCATCCACTAGATGACATGATCTTTTCTACCATAACTTGTAAGGTATCATTCTGAGCACTGATTAACCAGTCTTCTAGAAGGGTGCCTATGTCGGTAAGTCTTTCTATGTTTTCTAAATCGAGTTTTTCCAGGACCCCTTTATTGCGCAGGGTGCTTCGCCACTTTCTATCGTCTTCAGTCTTATCTGTTCTTCTAGAGCAGTATATAGATATCTGGGCTAGGTCGATGGGGGAGAGGTTAAAAAAGCTTGAGTGGAGAATCTGGAATAGATTTCTTTCTTGAGAAAAAGGTTCGCGCAATTCCCCTTCTATGTATTTCAAAATTCTGACAAGCTGCTGGATAGCAGGAAGGGTTAAGACATCCACTTTTTTTCGGACTTGGTAGGGGATGTCATTTAATTGGAGATACTTAATCAGGTTGTTGACTTCCTTGTGTTTCGTGTAAATAATGGCGAAATCGTCGTAAGAACAGTTGTTCTCGGAAATCATATTCTGGATAGAATGGATGATACCTACTTCCTGCTGTATTGCGTTTTTGTATCGGATGACTTCTGGAGATTTCTGAACATAACTAGGCTTTATTCTGCTTTCTACAAGTTCCTTACTCAATCCATCCACTTTATTGATCAGCCTAGATTTATTCTCCTTTATTGTAGATCTTGCGATATCTAATATGGCTTGTTGTGATCTATAGTTTTGTTCTAGAACAATGATGGTAGGATCATACTTGTTGACGAAATCAACGATGTTATTAAGGTTGGCGCCTTGAAACCTAAAGATGGATTGATCATCGTCTCCTACGGCGAATAAGTTAGGCTCTTCCCAGAAGTCTGAAAGTAGGAAGACCAGTTCGTTCTGAGCCCCATTGGTATCTTGATATTCATCAAGCATGATATACTGAAACCGTTCTTGGTATTTTCCTAAGAGTTCGTCGTGTTCTTTAAATGCGGCTATCACCCACAATATCATATCTTGAAAATCAAATCGATCTGCAGCCTTCATTTTCTTTAGATATTCAGGATACAGTTTCGCAGCACTTCGTGTTCTTTCTAGTTTTTTAATGGCGGCTTGATAGGCTTTTTCTTTTAAATCCCCTTTCTTGTTTTTTCCTGACGCCCGTTTATAATACATGTCGGGATCTTCTTTCAGAGCAATGATCGATTCATCGATTTTATCTGAAAGAAAATCTACCGTCCAGTTTTCTTCTTTCATAGTCTGAAAGAGCTTAGAGAGATTGTATCGGTCATAGTATCGATCTCCCTTGAATCTTTTAAGCGGATT
>CAZFJO010000305.1:1917-4501 GCA_964518915.1 uncultured Saprospiraceae bacterium | reverse complement strand
GAGTGGTATTTATGCTAAATTTAATAAAATAGTCCAAATGTTGTGCCTAAGTGTAATTTTAGAAACGCCCAGTTATCATGAATGTTCTATTCCTGTTCTATACATATAGATGCACTTGAATTTTAGTGTAAGAATTCATATGATCGGATCATTAATTAAAGTTTATATGACTTATTATACTACTCCTGTTTTTGTGGTTTTATGCATTATGGACGCTGAATTATATAGCATCATTTTAATCTGTCTATATCTTGATTGTGGTTTTTATGCGCAATTTTCTAGATCGATATGGTGTTGATGAAGATTGTTTAGTATGAAAAGAGAATAGAATCTGATTATTAATTTCGTGTGATCATGCAATTTTTCAAGTCTTCGTATTGCTATGCAGTGCATATCACTTAGTTGCGATTTGATCTTATGTGTGCTTAGGATAAAAAAAACCGATAACAAATTAATGTTATCGGTTTTTATAGTGGGTTTTCTTTACTATGCTACTGGCAGACTACACCTGCTAATGTATCTTCTGCATCTGAAATACTTTCATCCCAATCCGCTAAGTCTTCTGCTGGTACACATTCACGGAATTTCTGCAATTCATCTATGAAATCATTGATTGCATCCTTGTAATCGTTGCAATTTTCATCCGTAGGTGAAGTGACATATGCTTCTAATGCATCATTTACAGCGTCAGTTTCATCAGCTAAATCTTGATTAATGGCTGCGACGTCCATACAGTCTACAGAATCTCCGCCACATGATGTCATCATGAATCCTGCAGCAAGTAAAAATGTGAATAATAGGTACTTCATTTTCAATATTTATTTAGTGATTAATTTTTTCTTTAAAATTTAGGTCAAATGTATTTAATCTATTTCATTTTAGTGGAATAAAACTTATAATTGGTCACTTTCGGCGCATAGATCCTTATAATATAGTTCTATAGTGAATCCGTAGGTAAATCAAAACGACGAAATAAAACACTAAAAAAACGCCTCTCTCCTTAATTTAAGTACCTTTGCACCCATTCTAAATAAAAATTACCCACTGATGTCATTCGATTCATTTGGCTTTTCTAAGGAAGTCTTGAAAGCTATAGAGGCACTTTCTTTTATAGATCCTAGTCCCATCCAGGCTTCTGCGATTCCTACTTTATTAAACAATGAAGTAGATATGGTCGGTCTCGCTCAGACGGGTACCGGTAAGACGGCTGCATTTGGACTGCCTTTAGTAGAAAAATTAGACGCTTTCAGCCCTTACACAGAAGGCTTGATAATGGCTCCTACGAGAGAACTCGGTCAGCAAATCGCAGATCAGATTTCTAAATTTTCTAAGTTTAAGAAAGGAATAGATTCTCTTGCTGTATATGGAGGAACCTCGATTGTGCCTCAGATTAAAACATTAAAGAAGAATCCTTCCATTGTTATAGCGACTCCTGGAAGATTGCTTGATCTCATCAAGCGGAAAGCCATCAACCTTAAGCATATCAAGTATGTGATATTGGATGAAGCAGATGAGATGCTAAACATGGGATTTAAAGAAGACATCGATAATATACTTGCCTCTTGTCCAGATGAAAAGAAAGTATGGTTGTTCTCAGCTACCATGCCTAAAGAGATAGAAAGATTGGTTGCAGATTATATGGAAAACCCAGAAAGGGTTCAGATTAAATCTGATGAAAAAGTAAACGTCAACATTACCCACCAGTATGTAGAGCTCAGGGCAAAAGATAAGCTAGAAGCACTGAAGCGATTTATCGATATTGTCCCAGGGATGAGAGGAGTTGTGTTCTGTCGTACCAAAATGGATGCTCAAGAATTAAGTGAGCGACTGTTAAAACAGAAATATCAGGTCGATGCCATCCACGGTGATCTTTCTCAGAATCAGAGAGATCGAGTTATGGATCGATTTAGATCTAAGGCCATTCAACTTTTAATTGCAACCGATGTGGCAGCTAGAGGAATTGATGTAAATGACCTTACACATGTTTTTCATTATAGGTTGCCAGATGATGTACCTTATTATACACATAGATCCGGTAGGACAGCAAGAGCAGGTAAGAAAGGGGTGTCGATTGCTTTCATCAATCACAAGGATTATTTTAAAATCCGCAAGATTGAAAAAACACTTAAGATAAAGTTTGAGCAGGTTACACCTCCTAGTATGGCTGAGGTGATGGACTCTCGAGCCGAGAAGTGGGCAGAAGAGATTCTAAATGCTCCTAGCAAAAGCAAATTGCCAGATCATATTATCGAGAAGGTGCTGTTGTTGACTTCTAGTCTTTCTAAAGAAGATCTTATAAGAAAAGTTCTTACTAAAGAGTTCTCTAACTGGAACTTAGATGGAAAGCCTGAAGAAGACTTTAAAAGATCGGATCGTGGAGATCGTGGAGATCGTGGAGATCGTGGAGATCGCGGAAGAGGAAGAAGACGCGGAGGCCGTGATAGTAAAAAGGGCAAAAGCAATAGAGGGGGTAATTTCTTTAAGGATGGAAAACGTGGAGGAAAGAAATTCAAAGGAAAGAAGAAAAGTAAGAGAAGCCGTTTCTCTAGTTAATTGCCTCACAGATCTTACCACAAGTGATGTA
>CAZFJO010000305.1:0-1817 GCA_964518915.1 uncultured Saprospiraceae bacterium | reverse complement strand
AAGAGAAGCCGTTTCTCTAGTTAATTGCCTCACAGATCTTACCACAAGTGATGTACATATGGAGCTATCGCTTCCTGGTACAATTCCTCAATAGATTTTAAAACATCTTTAGATAGGCTTGGTATCTCAATGGCTGAAAGGTTAGAGTGGAGCTGTTCCAACCTGGATACACCTGGAATCACACAACCTACTTCTTGATGATCAAGAATCCATCTTAGTGCAAGTGGGGCAAGATTAGTAGCACTTGGAAGAATTTCTCTTAGTTTTTCTACGGCTTCGATTCCTACTTCGTAAGGAATCCCAGAGAAGGTTTCCCCTCTGTCAAACAGTTCTCCGTTTCTATTAGATTGTCTATGATCTTGTTCTGAGAAAGTTGTGTCTAAAGTATACTTGCCTGTAAGAAGACCACTTGCAAGCGGCACCCTGACTATGATGCCTACATCTTTCTGCTGAGCTTCCTTAAAAAACAATTGTGAAGGACGCTGACGGAATACATTGTATATTATCTGGACGGTACTTACAATGTCGTACTCTATTCCTTTTAAGGCTTCTTCTACCTTCTCTACACTTATTCCTAGATGCCCGATTTTTCCCTCTTCCTTCATCTTCTGGAAGGCTCCGAAAATCTCTGGACGATAGTAAACTTCTGTAGGTGGGCAGTGGAGTTGGATCAGATCTAAGCATTCCAGGCCTGTATTGCGTAAGCTGTTTTCTACGAAATTTCTTAGCGATGCTGGCGTATATCCTGATGATACATGTGGGTTAATCTGCCTACCACATTTCGTTGCTAGGTATATTTTATGACCCGCGTTTTTTACGGCCCTTCCTACGGCAGCTTCGCTTAATCCACTTTCATATACGTCGGCTGTATCGATGAAGTTTATTCCGGCATCTATGGCAGAACCTAGGATGCTATCGGCTAGTGAATCATCGAAACCTGAACCCCACTTTCCACCTACTTGCCAGGTGCCTAAGGATACTTCTGATACTTGCCATTCTGTCTTACCGAGTTTTCTATACTTCATCATTCTGTGTTTCTGAGGACTAAAGATAGAGAAGAAGTACGATTCTTTTTATAAGGCATGACATAGTATAGATTTCCATTAACAACCACTTAACAAGAAGGGGTATATGTAATTCCTAATTAGAAAGCATCTAATAAATAAAAAACCATGAAAAGCATCGCATTTTTATTTATTGTTACCATTGCCTTAGGCTCATGCAGTGATCTATCTTCCATACGCTCAGAATCGCAGAATAGCGAACCGTCATTGACTGCAGCGGATGATTACAGTGCTATGGGCCTTTCTGAGCAGGAAGCATCCGGAGCTTATCAAGCGCGACAAGATAATCTATCCACTCCTGTAAGAAGGGTTATGTATACGACCAGTACCCGCTTTCAAGTAGAAAACCTCAAGGAAGCACACAATCAGCTTTCTCAGACCGTCGAAAAATTTTCTGGATACATATCTAGAATGGATGAATCCAATTATTCCTATGAATACCTTAAGAGATACACCATACGCATACCGCAAGAAAAATATCAATCCTTTTTGTCGCAAGCAGAGAGTATGTCTATGTTTACCGATTACCAACGCATGCATGCCCAGGATGTAACAGAAGAATTTATAGACATAGAAAAGCGTCTTGCTTCTAAGAGATTGCTTCGCGACCGATATGAAGAAATTCTGAGAACCCAGGCAAAAAGTCTGAAAGAATTATTAGAAGCAGAAAGAGCCATCTTACAAGTACAAGAAGAGATTGAGGCTAAAGAGGGTAGATTGAATTATCTGAAGAATCAAGTCTCCATGGCTACC
>CAZFJO010000304.1:0-4527 GCA_964518915.1 uncultured Saprospiraceae bacterium | reverse complement strand
TCACTTTTCTGTCCTAATTAGTTTCCTTGCTTAAATGACTCATACGGAGAAGATTTCGAGAAATTATACCTTAAATACGAGAAAGAAGGTAAGGCAAGAAAAACGATTAAAGCGCAAGACCTGTGGTTTTCTATCTTAGAATCTCAAATAGAAACAGGTACACCATATATTCTGTACAAAGATGCGGCTAACGCTAAGTCTAACCAGAAGAACCTCGGGACTATAAAAAGTAGTAACCTGTGTACAGAAATAATGGAGTACACCTCTGCTGATGAAGTAGCTGTATGTAACCTAGCGTCGATATCTCTACCTAAGTTCGTAAAAGAAGATGGCACATATGATTTCGATAAGTTACATGATGTAACTCGAGTTATTACACGTAATCTAAATAAGATAATCGACATCAATTATTACCCTATTAAGGAGGCAGAAAACTCTAACTTCAGACACAGACCGATAGGTATCGGTGTCCAGGGATTAGCAGATGCTTACTTATTGCTTAAAATGGCATTCGATAGTGAAGATGCTAAGCAATTGAATAAGGATATATTCGAGACCATATACCATGCATCCGTTCTAGAAAGTAACGAACTTGCTAAGAAAGACGGCGCGTATGAATCATTCCCTGGATCTCCTACAAGTGAAGGCATCTTACAATACGATATGTGGAATGTAACACCTTCTGACAGATACAATTGGGAGGAATTAAAGGCTTCTATTAAGGAACATGGGATGAGAAACAGTCTGCTTCTTGCACCTATGCCCACCGCAAGTACCTCTCAGATACTCGGGAACAATGAATGTTTCGAACCATATACAAGCAATATCTATACAAGAAGGACGCTATCTGGAGAGTACATCGTAGTGAATAAACACCTACTCAATGATTTAATTGAATTAGGCCTTTGGGATGATACTATGAAGCAGAAACTTATGGCTGCTAATGGTTCTGTCCAGAATATCGATGAAATCCCACAACATATAAAGGACCTTTATAAAACAGTATGGGAGATTTCTCAGAAAGTGATCATCGATCAAGCAGCCGATAGAGGAGCTTATATATGTCAATCACAATCGTTGAACCTCTTCGTTGAAAACCCTAATTTCGGAAAATTAAGTTCTATGCATTTTTATGCGTGGAAGAAAGGATTGAAAACAGGTATGTATTATCTAAGATCTAAGGCAGCAGTTGATCCTATTAAATTTACACTTAGCGAAGAACATCAGCGTGTTCAAGCTAAAGCAGAAGCTGCTGCAGAAGGAGCAGTAGTAGAAGAGTTAGATGAAGGACAAGTGTGCACTATGGAAGAAGGTTGCTTGATGTGCGGTAGTTAAAAAACTACATAAAGAACTAAACTCAATCAGTCGAAGGGGTATCTGCATAAGTAGTATCCCTTCTTTTTTTTGCCAGATAATAGGCTGCAATAACACCATACACAAGAGAAACTACAGATGGCTAAATCGTAAAAAGAAGTTGCATAAGCTCCCGATTTTATTGTTTATCTTTACTCTGTACCTTTAAAACCATTGCAATGCTCCATAGGTTACAATTCGTATTAGTGTGTATATTAGTATATGTTGTACCGTCACAAGCAGCTGACTATTATTGGGTAGGTGGAACAGGTGATTGGTCAGATCTGAGTCACTGGGCCACTACATCCGGAGGATCTGTAACACATTCTCAAGCACCCACTTCTAATGATGACGTTTTCTTCGATGGAAATTCATTTACGGGTTCAGGTCAGCGTGTAAGTCTCAATCTAGATATCATATTTTTTAGAAATATGGACTGGACGGGTGCTACTCCAGGAGCCCGCCTTGTAGGAACTAAGTTTACGTCTATAAACTGTTTTGGCAGCATGGAAATGAATACTCAAGTTGTATTAGATTTTGATGGAATACTGGTATTTACAGGAGAAGGTTCAGGAAAAACGATTAATTCAGGGGGAAATGTATTGGGCAATGAAGTTCATTTTGCTGGGTCAGGAGAATGGATCCTGTCTGCGCAATTACTTGCTGATAGCCTTCTTAAGATTACACAAGGTACAATTGATTTTAATGGTCAAGATGTACGAACTGAGTATCTGCAGATTACGGGCACTTCACCTAGGAATCTAATTTTAGGAAGCTCTACCATAGAGGTAACTGGAGAATTTGGTGATTTTAATGCAGATTGTTGTGAATTCTTTGATACAGTGAGTGCTTTGATACATACCGATAATCTTGATGTTGTACCGGGTACGTCAACCATAAGATACACGGCATCAAGGCCTGAAATAAGATATGAAGGGAGCGGAACCATTAATTTTAACAACGTTCAGACCACGAATCCTGACTCTAGAGCTAAGTTCTGGAGTTATTTTTCAGCACCTACTCTGAACCACAATGAATTATCTTTTGCCGGGAGCGCTCAGATATTGGGACAGAATAACGCCGAAAGCCTTTTTTTATCACCTAAAAAAGTGTACCTATTTCAGGCTGGGCTCAACTTTCAGTATAACGCAATAACTGCCATAGGTTCTTGTTCAGAAAATATTGCTATTACAACAGATAATGCAGGAATAGAATCAATATTTACATCGACATCGGATATAGCCCTTGATTATGTTACACTGAGAGACATAAGAGGAAACGGAGGAAATTTTACTGCAGATAATAGTACTAATCTTGGGAATAATGCCAATTGGGCTTTTACCAACGACGATAGTTTTGATTTTTACTGGATAGGAGGGACCGGAGAATGGGATGATCCAGCTCACTGGTCTTTGACTAGTGGAGGCCCTAGCAGTGGTTGTGTACCAGCAGGTAAGGATGATGTTTTTTTTGATGGAAATTCATTTACGGGCGCAGGTCAGACAGTTGAAGTCAATACAGACGATGTTTTCGTTCACAACATGACATGGATGGGCGTTACGGGTAATCCCGACTTGATAGGCGAGGACATCAATACCATGCACGTTACCGGTTCATTGAGATTTGATGACAATATGGAGCATACTTTTTATGGGAGCTACTTTTTTGAGTCTAATGAAGTCGGGTTGACTATTGAAATGAATGAAAAAAGAATAAATGGTGAAACCGTTTTTTCTGGACCTATGGCAAAATGGGATATCCTAGATGATTTTTACGTTCATGGGACGATGTATCACAACTCGGGAGAGATATCCCTTAACTCTAACGAGTTAGATATATGGAGATATAGAGCAGAAACCGAGATTAATACCCATCTTGATATTTCTGGATCTCTGGTAACTTTACATGCCATCTTTAATGAAAGGGGTAATGAATTATGGAGGCCTCAATGGAGGGTTAATTCGGACAATTATAGTACCGAAACGAATAATTCTACTATACGGTTTCAATCTGGATTCTTCTGTGAATTCTATGTGGAGGGTCAAAATAGATTAGAATACAATAACATTCACTTCGAGAGCTACGGGGGAGAATTACTAGGGGGCAATTTTAGTAATGGCAGCCTCTCTTCCATGACTATAGATAGTGTTATTTTCCGCTCACGAGGTGAAATTAGAGATAACCAGTCTATAAATTATTGCGAGTTATCAGCTGGATTCGATTATGTCTTTAGACCATATATTGATTTTCGGGTTTCTGAATTAAATGCTAACGGAGAATGTAATGATGGAGTAATAACAATAGGTACTTCAGATTTAGGGCAACCTTTTAATATGTATCTATCTGAAGATCACGTATTTCAGAAATGGATAGTAAGCGATGTAATTAATATGGGGACTGGATCCCTTACAGCTAATGATTCCTACGATGGAGGATACAATTCAGGAATCATTTTTATGGAGTTTACTGGAAGAACTTTATACTGGGTAGGAGATGGTGGAATGTGGGAGGATACGGACCATTGGTCTTTATCTAGCGGTGGACCACCAGGAGAATGCATTCCAACCTCTTTAGATGATGTAATATTTGATGAGAATTCATTTTCTACTGATTACCAACCAGTTTTTTCTAACGGTACAAGAATTATTACCTGCCACAATATGACTTGGAGGAATGTTACAGGAACTCCTTCTATTGGGAATTATTTTGATCCTATAACAAACAATTTCTATGGAATAGCTAGAGCCCATATATATGGCTCATTAATTTACCCTGAAGCCGAGATGAATGTAAATTTGAGATGGCATAGGTTTTTAACTACTGAGGTCGACTCCATTGTTAGTAATGGTAAAAATATATTTGGAATTGAAAAAAATGATTTTGGTGAACTCATTTTAAAAGATGATTTAGAGAATGAATTTTTATCCGTTGCAGATGGAATTTTAGACGTTGATGATATAAGTTTATACACAAGGAGTATTAGACTAACCTCTAACGGTGAAAATGTTTTTTCTTTAATAAAATTAAGAAATTCTGAAATCCACTTGCGAAATGATTATGGAGATACTGAATTTTCAATTGAAGAGCCTAATTCAGAACTTGAAGCTGGGTCCTCAACTATTTTTCTAGAATCATCCAACATGAATTTTATTATAACGAGTAACAATAATATAG
>CAZFJO010000303.1:0-4527 GCA_964518915.1 uncultured Saprospiraceae bacterium | reverse complement strand
GAAGAGCCGTCATTGACAATAATTTTAATTTATCTGAAGGTGTAGGACAAGGTGCAATCAAGTCCTTCCATACTTTTTTAGAGCCGGATAGCATCAATTATGGTGACTATAATCAATGTTTAGATAAAGATTATTTATTCACGTATGGAGCCGGAAGCGGTGGATACCAGAGCGCATCTAACGTAATCAGTACCAACACCTTAGTCCAAGACAGTGTCCGCTCTATCTTTACGACCGTTTTCGGCAGCTATTTTGGGGATTGGGACGTGAGCAACAATCTGCTTAGAGCTATCCTCGCTAGAGGCAACACCCTGATCAACGCTTGGAGCGGAAGACCTGTGTGGCATTTCCACCAGATGGCAATGGGAGAATCGGTAGGTTCGATTTTACTGAATAGCCAAAACGCCATCACTTATCACACCGTCCATGGAAAACTAAGAATACACATAAGCCTACTAGGCGATCCATCCTTAAAAATGTATTACCATGAACAGGTAAAAGATGTAGAATTAGGCAATTCTGAAATCACCTGGTCCAGCAATGGGAATGATCCTGAGCTAGTAGGATACAATGTATATTACAACCAGGGCCAAGGATGGGATTTATTGACAGAGTCCATGATTTCAGAAACGAAATTGGACCTGAGTCTAATTCCTCATCATGGTCAGACGGATATTTTAATCAGACCAGTGGCGTTGATACAATCTCGTTCTGGTTCGTACTATAATGAAGGAAATGGCGCCATGCTAGAAGTTATACTTTCTAGCACCGAAGACATTGAAGTTGAAAACGTTATTTTCCCGAACCCCGTCGAGGATGTACTTAACATAAAGTCAACATCGACAATAAAGAACATTCAGGTTTTCAATATGTCTGGCCAATTAATCATGAAAACTGAAGCAGCAAAAAACATAGATGTATCAGCGCTTACACCAGGCATGTACACCCTCTTCCTAGATGCGAAAGCCCATTTATTCGTAAAAGACTAAGAACAATCATATTACATTAAGCACCTAGATTTTATACCTAACCAATCTTGACGAAGTGGTGGATTAACAATTGGTTCACATAATAGTGGCTAGTAAATTTAACTACGTGCAAGATAAAGTTGTTATTATGGTTAGATAGCTTAAAGCAAATATGAATATAGAAGACACTGCTACCAGAAAGATTCCTTCTCCATCATGGGACAGTGTAAGATCGATTTATAAAAAGTTAAGTGATGAATTCCATGTCCTTACCGACTCATATAAGATTGAACTAACTCCTCTTACTAAATCTAACCTTGATCATCTTATCATTCTTATTGACGATGTAGATCAGTGTATAGACGAAATCCCTGATAAATCCATAAGGGATTCTATCACAGAATCATTAATCCACTTTCTACAGGAAAAGGATGAAAAACATGTTCATGAAGAAGCACATTCCTTTCAGGATAAATTAGCTACCATAAAACAGATTGTGCATCAGGAAAGGATTCAACCTCGATTCGTAGGTGCCGTCAAAAATATCTTCCATTTCACTGAATTAAAAAGGCATACGGAAAGCATAGAGAAAATCATCCAATTGGTTCAGGCGGAAGGAGAAGCTACTGCTGAACTACCTTTATCAATCTTGAAGATTGATAAAGAGGAAGCTTTCGGTTTATTCTTTACTAGACTATGCAGGATCATGGGAGTTGCAGATCTATTCATGGATGCACGATCCGACTATAAAAATGGCTATACGGTAATAAAGCCTTCACTGAAATTGTATTTCAGGTTACTCCGCATTATAATAAAAGACGGAATAAAAATCCTCTTCTCTTTCCCCCGCAAGATGAATTTCATAGCCTACTGCTTCAAGTTTTCTGTGGCCTTGATACGTGAATGAATGATAAGGACTGCCTAAAATGGTTACTTAAATGTTCTTCATTCTTTTAAGGATTTTTTAAATGTATGGCTTATCTGCATTCTCTATATTGCCATTTTATTCAGAAATTCAATCGCTTTAATAATCACCAATATGAAGTTTTCACTCTTGCTTACGTGCTTAATCTTATCCCTTCCCTTATCTTCTCAAGTCAGAACGCCCCCACTTAGTCAAAAACAAAAAGTATCACAAAAAGTCGGGTTCACAGAGGTTACCATAGAATACTGTAGACCCTTGATGCGAGGTAGAAAAATATTCGGTGAGATGGAAGAATATGGTAAAGTATGGAGGACAGGTGCCAATCGTAACACACAAGTCTCCTTTGACAAAAATGTAACCATAGGCAATCAAGAGCTTCAAGCAGCTACTTATACCCTATTCACAAGACCAGGTAAAGAACAATGGGACATTTATTTCTATCCTTACGACAATGGGTATGGTGTTCCAGAGGATTTCTCAGAAGAAAATGCAATTGCAACGATTCAAGTCCCGGTGTTTGAATTGAATCGATCATTCGAGAACTTGACACTCGGATTAGAAAATGTTACTGAAAACACGGCGGATTTAACGATTATATGGGAGCGTACATATATTGCTATACCTATCCTTTTTACTACAGAATCTGAAATCATGGGTAAAGTAGAAAACCTGGTAGACAGCCATTCTAGTGATTACTATATGGCAGCGAAATATTATTTAGACAACAACAAAGACTTAGAAAAAGCCAAGGCTTACATACAACAATCAATTGATCTACGTGACGAACCAGATGGGACTCCCAAGTTTTGGATATATCAATTGCAAGCAGAAATACTCCTTGCCAACAATGAAAAATCTGCCGCCCTGAAATCGGCAGAGAAAGCCATGATAATGGCAGAGTCCCGTGGTCCAGATGACTTCTATGTAAAACAAATCAAGGCTTTACTAGAAAAGCTACGATGACCTAGCCCTTTCAGATAGACTCATTTCATAACAGGCAAAGTATTAATTCCTAGAATTCGGGGTATTTTAGAATGAAATGCATGCATTCCTTTTCACGACTTATAGATACATTTTAAAACGGAATGATCATTAAATCGATCTACACATGAAAAGTCAACTTCATTCTTACTACCTTTATCTCCATGAATATATCTAGAAGAAAGTTCAATAAAAGCCTGGCTGCAGGAGCATTGGTGGCCCCTCTTTCATCCTCTGTTTCACAATTTTTCAACTCCAGAGAAATAGATGCACCTTTAAACATCCATATCTTTTCTAAGCACCTTCAGTTTCTGAACTGGAAGGAAGCGTCAGAGGCTGCGAGAGACATCGGGTTTAAAGGATTAGACTTAACGGTAAGACCGAAGGGCCACATTCTTCCAGAAAATGTCAGCCGTGATTTACCGCGAGCTATTAAAGTCGTCAAGGACACAGGACTTCGTTGTGACATGATCACTACGGCCATCGCTGATGCAACAAGTAAGACGGATCTTGACATCATTTCTACGGCATCTGCACAAGGCGTAAAATATTATAGGAGTGATTGGTTTAAGTATAAAGAAGATAGGTCTCTAGAAGCATCTCTAGACCATTATAAAGAGAAGGTGCGCGAGCTGAGCGAGGTAAATAAAAAACACAACATCATCGGATGCTATCAGAATCATTCCGGAACAAGAGTAGGGGCATCTGTATGGGAAGTCAGAAAAATACTAGAGTCATGTGATCCTGATTTTTTCGGAACACAATATGACATAAGACATGCAGTAGCAGAAGGAGGACGGTCGTGGCCTAATGGCGTAAAACTCCTAAGGAATCAAATCAAAACCATCGTCCTCAAAGATTTCAAGTGGGGCAAGGTAGAAGGTAAGTGGAAGATAGTCAATGTCCCTATCGGAGAAGGCATGGTAGATTTCGATGGTTACTTCAAGATCTTGAAAAAATACGGATTAAATCCACCTACTTCCTTACACGTAGAATATCCAATCGGTGGTGCTGAAAAAGGTAAAAAAGAAATCACGGTTCCCCATCAAGTCGTCTATGATGCCATGAAAAAAGACCTTACCACCTTACAGGAACTGTGGAAGAAAGCTTAAAGGTCTATATTTTTCTTAGTTGAAATTTTAAGAATGAAAAATTTTACTTTTCACCTACTTAATATTTTGCGACATGACCTACCCTATAGATGAGATACGCACATTTGCGCAAGCGTACTATAAGGATAAGGACATCATGCATGACTTCACCCATATCGAACGCATAAAATATGTTCTAGAAAATCTATCGAAATCAGCCAGTCTAGAATTCAATAGAGAACTGGCAGAAATTGCTTTGTATTTTCATGGTATCATCTATTCTCATGAGCCTTCGATTCGTTCATTCCTAGAATCAATTAACTTATCGAAAGAGGACATCGATTCTATCGTGAAAATAGCTTGGGAGTCTCAGAAAGATCGTAAACCCACAACATCAGAAGGACTTATCCTGCATGATGCGCACATGCTTGAAGGAGGAAGAAATTTCGAAATCATTAAATCCCTGATAACGGGTTCAGTCAGAGGTCAAACACTAGAAGAAACATTAGTATATATAGAAACCAACTTAATCAACAAAGGCCACTGTTATACAGAACAAGGT
>CAZFJO010000302.1:0-4564 GCA_964518915.1 uncultured Saprospiraceae bacterium | reverse complement strand
GGACTGCTTGTACGCAGCCCTACTGGTTCGATTCCTGGAGGTAGCAGAAAGGTTTCTGAATAATGAGATATCCATAAGGATCAGAATAGATTCCTTTATATAGTGGGAGCTTATTACTTTTTATACATTTGCCTTGAGCATAAACTAACCATGCAAGATCCTTCCTTCTCACAACGATTACTATACTGGCACGCGACCGTAGATAGAGACCTCCCATGGAAGGAAACAGCAGACCCATATGCCATCTGGATCTCAGAAATCATTCTTCAACAGACGAGGGTTGCTCAAGCCATACCCTATTATTATGCTTTTCTAGAAAATTTTCCCACTGTCATGGATCTAGCAGAAGCTGAAGAAGATCAGGTATTCAAGGTATGGCAAGGACTCGGCTATTATAGTCGAGCGCGTAATCTACACTTCTCCGCTAAGTATGTGGTAGAAGAACTTGCAGGAAAGTTTCCGGCTACGCACGAAGAAATCTTAAAACTTAAAGGGGTTGGGCCATATACTGCAGCGGCGATTGCAAGCTTCGCATATGGTCTTCCTCATGCTGTTCTTGATGGTAATGTTATGCGCGTTCTATCCAGGCATTATGGAATTGATTCTCCTATAGATAAGACCTCCACGAAGCATGAAATGCAAGCAATTGCAGATGGACTACTTGATCCAGATAGGCCTGCTCATTTTAATCAGGCAATGATGGACCTAGGGGCAACTATCTGTACGCCTAAAAAGTATAATTGTGCAGCTTGTCCATTACAGGAGACTTGTCACGCGCACTTGAAAGGAAACCAAGATTTACTTCCTAGAAAGAAAAAGAAAATCGTGAAGAAGACGCGATTCTTAAACTTTATAGTGCCGATAGATAGAGAAGGCAATACCTATCTGCGTAAGCGAAACGATAGAGATATCTGGGCGGGCCTATATGAATTCCCGATGGCTGAAGCTTCTGTGCAAGAATCTTATAGAGAGACTTTATCGGCGCTCGGGTGGGCGTTAAAATCAGAACTTATATATACAGAAGAAGTGAGACATATTCTGACGCATCAAGTAATCAAGGCGCAGTTTTTTTTATTAAAAGTGCAAGCTCTTCCGGCAAATGATCAATATCCCTTGCATAAGTGGGATAACTTAAAGAACTTCGCGCTTCCGAGATTGATTTCTAAATTGATTCCGACATTATCTGAGAAGATTGATAAAGGGGATTAGGAATTGCGATAAGGAAGGATTATATTCATAAATGACTATATACAACTAAATGGTAAATAAGGTAACACTAATCGGTAATCTGGGAAGAGATCCAGAGGTAAGAAAGTTAGATTCAGGATCTACAGTTGCTAAATTTTCTGTAGCAACCAATGAAAGCTATAGAGATAAATCTGGAGAATGGCAGACCATCACAGAATGGCACAATGTGGTAGCATGGAGAGGACTAGCAGAAAGGGTAGAACGCGATTTTAAGAAAGGAACGATGGTCTATGTAGAAGGCAAGTTAACTACTAGAAAGTGGCAGGATAAAGAAGGAAACGATCGTTATACTACGGAAGTTCAAGCGCTTATGTGTAGATCACTAGAGAGACGTGAAGGGGCAGGTAGAACCGGTGGTGCAGACTTTCCATCTGAGGCAGACGAAATGAAATCCATGGCTTCCCCTATGGCTGATCCATCAACGACTGCGACACCAGATGCTCCTAAGGCTGCAGAAAAGTCATATGACTCTATAGAAGACGATGATGACTTACCTTTCTAAGCCATTCTTAACCAAATCATAAAACTTGGACTCAGAACCTCTCCCTTCGGAACTCCTATACATAGACTTGTTTCTACTGATAGGATCATCATCGATGATATTATCCATCGGGTTCTTGTTGTTTCTTATCGTTTCATCAGCCCTGATTTCTGGTTCTGAAGTAGCTTACTTTTCTTTAAGCCCTAACGATCTTCACACCTTAGAAGATGACGATGATGATGGGAGTAAGCGTATTCTTAAGCTTAAAGAGCAACCTCGGACATTGCTAGCGACCATTCTTATCAGCAATAATTTTATCAATATTGCCATCGTTCTTGTCTCATCTTATATAGTAAAACAAGCCATCGGAGCAGATGATTTAAATTCAATCGGTGAGTGGTTACAATCTACTTTACACCTAGAATCTATTGCCTCAGTAGCTACCTTGGCGGGTATTTTTAATTTTGGGATAACGGTAGTAGGAGTCACCTTTATTTTAGTTCTATTCGGAGAAGTAACGCCTAAGGTTTACGCTAAGCTTAACAACCTTTCATTCGCTAGATTTATGTCTAGACCATTGACCTTATTGAAAGGTTTTTTTACGCCTATATCTTCCATCTTGGTTAACTGGTCTAATCGGCTTGAGAATCGCGTGCTTGATGCAAGGAGTAAGCAGACAGGAACAAGTAAAGAAGACATAGATAAGGCTATAGAATTGACCATCGGTGATAGTGAGCATGCCGATGAGGAAGCAGACATGTTGAAGAGTATTGTAAAGTTCGGAGATGTTTCCGCTAAGCAGATTATGAAATCTAGGGTAGATGTAATAGCGGTGGATATTGATATGGATTTCGGACAGCTTATGCAAGTAGTGAAGGAATCAGGATTTAGTAGGATTCCAGTCTATCAGGAAGATTTCGATAATATAGAAGGGATCTTGTATGTTAAAGACCTTCTGGGGCATACCCATGAAGATGCAAGTTTCAACTGGAATAGTCTGGTCAGAGAATCTGTTCTATATGCTCCTGAATCTAAGAAGATAGATGACTTACTGAGAGAGTTTCAACTTAAGCGGACACATATAGCCATTGTGGTTGATGAGTATGGTGGTAGCGCAGGAATTGTTACACTCGAGGATATTATGGAGGAAGTTGTCGGAGATATCAAGGATGAATTCGATGAAGAAGAAGTGGATTATATTAAACTGGGTGAGAGTGAGTACATATTTGAAGGAAAGACCTTACTCAATGATGTGTGCCGCATAATAGGTGAGGAAACAGATGTCTTCGATTCTGTACGCGGAGAAGCAGATTCACTTGCAGGCATGATACTGGAGATGAAGGGTTTAATCCCTAAGAAAGAAAGTGAAATCAAGTATAAGAATATGATTCTAAGAATCACAAGTGTAAATAAAAGACGCATTGAAAAAATTAATTTAAAAATTGTCTCTAATTAACCTGAGCGATCGGCAAGATTGCAGTTAATTAAGAGTTATTATAGAATAAACTATTTTCGCACCTCAATGGGTACAATCGATATGAAGAAATTTCTTTGGACATTCATTTTACTAGGAATAATTATAGTTTCCGCTTGTAAGGAAGACACTGTATATACACCTAAGCCACGGATGTTTCCTAAAGTAGATTATCCAGAGAAATCGTATATCACATTTGATCAAGACTACTGTGCCATGAAGTTTCAGATGCCGGCGTATGCAGTGGTAGAAAAAGACACTGCTTTCTTCGATGAGAAACCAGCGCATCCATGCTGGTTCGATTTATATATGAAGGATTTTAATGGGAGACTTCATTTTAGTTATTACCCGATAGAAGGGCAGGAGAGTTATGATAAGCTGGTAGGTGACGCCTTCGAATTCGTAGAAAAGCACGATATAAAAGCTAATTATCGTCAGGAAACAACCATAGAGAACAAGCACGGATTGTCCGGCATATTGTTTGACTTAGAGGGTCCAGTTGCTTCGCCGATTCAGTTTTTTCTTACGGATTCTACGGATCACTTTATCCGTGCATCGGTATACTTTTACAATCAAGTCGAGCCTGATAGTATGG
The DNA here is from genome assembly GCA_964518915.1 of uncultured Saprospiraceae bacterium. Taxonomy (GTDB): domain Bacteria; phylum Bacteroidota; class Bacteroidia; order Chitinophagales; family Saprospiraceae; genus JABDLO01. The sequence goes on along the minus strand of CAZFJO010000302.1, from coordinate 766 downwards.
CTCCTATCTACGATTATATCAGTGAGGATGTTGCTAGAATCATTGAGACCATGAGTTTCTAGAACTTTAATTCAAGCATTACTTATTGAATTTAGTCATGGTGTGAGGCAGCCCTATAGCAGCATATGATTTTACTGCATCTCCAGCTTTCTTAAGGATGTCAGGGAGCTTGTCTCTTTCAGAAGCAGTCCATTTTCCTAAGACGAAATCTACCTGCTGTCCTTTATGAAAATCATTGCCTATACCGACTTTCAACCTGGGGTATTTACTTCCACCTAGATGCTGTTGTATATCCTTAAGTCCATTGTGACCGGCGTCGCTGCCTTTCGCTCGCATGCGTAACTTACCATAATCAAGATGTAAATCATCTACGATAATTAGGGTTCTATCTACAGGAACTTTAAGCTTCTGCATCCAAAAATTGACCGCTTTTCCACTTCGGTTCATATAAGTTGAGGGCTTTAATAGGATGAGTGTTCTTCCTCTATGCTTGATCTCTGTAGTTGCTCCCAACTGTTCTAGTTTCCATGGTTTTCCTTCTTCTTCAGCCATAACATCCACTACATCGAATCCCACATTATGTCTGGTGTCATCGTAATCGGGATGCATATTTCCGAGTCCTACTATAAGATATTTCATAAGGTCTTCTGTAACTTCTTCTTCTTGTAATCCTACTATTTTCTTTATCCAGTTCCACATACGGTATTAACCACAAAGGTGGGTAATAAAGTTTTAAAAAACGGTATATGTTTCAGAATCCTTGTAG
>CAZFJO010000301.1:2544-4568 GCA_964518915.1 uncultured Saprospiraceae bacterium | reverse complement strand
CCGAGCTACTCGGAGACTATGTGACTGAGCGGACGCTCTTATCTTATTATGTTGAAAAATCTGGCCCTGGACACAACCAGAATACAGATCCCATAGCGGTATATGCTGAACCCAGTTCTGATTTTAATTTTTCGGGTCCGGTTATACTGCTTACTAATAGAGGCTCCTTTTCTGCAAGTTCATATATGGCAAGTATGATGAAAGGGCTGCCTACTTTCACGATTATCGGACAGGTCACCGGTGGAGGGGGAGGTGGAAACAGCACCTATGAATTGAGTAATGGTTGGTTGCTTTCTCTTTCTATGAGCGATATGCTAGACAAAGAATTACAATCCATAGAACCAGGGGTACAGCCTGACATAGAAATAAACAATACGCTTGCTGATATGAAGGAAAATCGGGACGTGGTGCTAGAGCGAGCCATCCAGATCATCCGTAAATAATCAGCATGAAAAATCTAGAACTCCTTGTTACGATCTTTATATATACGCATGCCATTGCAGGTGGGATAGCTATGGTATTAGGCTTTTTAGTTGTCATTCTTTCTAAAGGAAATCGCTTACATAAGCGACTGGGTATTGTCTTTTTTTATAGCATGCTTTACGCGACTTTATCCTCTTTAATTATTGCAGTATTGCCTGGACATACGAGCCCTTTTCTATTTTCTATAGGGATCTTTACGGGCTACTTACTTATAGGTGGTAAGCGCAGCCTGAAATATAGAAATCCTAAAACTACATTGGCTCCAGATTACTTCTTGTCGACAATTATGGTGATTGCTTCTGTAGGAATGGTTATGCTTCCATGGATGATATACGGTCGGATTAATGTGGTACTTTCCATTTTCGGCCTGGTGAGTGGAGCGCTGAGTCTGAGAGATTTCTATCTTTTTCAGAATAGGCAATTGTTACAAGCTAAGTGGTTACAACTACATATAATTAAAATCATGGGTTCGTTTATTGCATCTGTAAGTGCCTTTATGGTTGTCAATCAATCTCTGCCTGGCGTATGGAATTGGTTTTCTGCAGGCCTTGTGGGCGGGTTGTACATAATGTATTGGTTGATGAAAATTGAGCATAAGAAAAAGATGGTTCATATCGCTTAACGCAAATGTGTTCTTATCTTTAAGACCGACTTCAATTAATAACCATCGCTTAATGCGTTTCGTATGAAAGTAAAATGCTTACTCCCATTTTTATTGATAGCATCCTTTGTATTAAGTTGTACATCTTCAGGCAAAAACCTTGAAAGAAAACACAAGAAAGGGATGTTTAAGATAACGATCCTTTACCCGGGAGGAGATGGAAAAACATTTGACATAGATTACTATGCCGAAAAGCATATGCCTATGGTTGCGGGAGAGCTGGGGGAAGCTGTGAAGTTTTATGAAATAGACCGTGGAATATCCGGCCGTGCACCAGCAGATGAAACGCCTTACATGGCCATCGGATATTTATATGTTGAAAAGCTGGCTGCCTATCAAGAAGCTTTTCAAGCTAAGGCAGCAAAAATAAAGAGCGATATTCCTAATTATACGAATATTCAGCCTATTGTTCAGATCAGTGAAGTATATTGAATCATGCGTAGAATAGATCACATTGTATATGCTGTACCCAACCTGCATGAAGCTGTAGAAACATTTAATGCACGTTTAGGGGTGACGGCACATATCGGCGGAAGACATCTTAATAGAGGCACCCACAATGCCTTGGTTAATTTAGGCAAAGGTGCCTATCTAGAATTGATAGCAGTTGATCACGACAACCACAATTTCGTGGGGAATAGATGGATGGGGATTGATCTTCTGGATAAAGCAAGAGTAGTAAGGTGGTCGATGAGATCTGAGGATATCAACCGTGACGCTAGATGGTTAAGAATGAAGGCTCCGAACTTGTCTACTATTGTAGAAGGCAGTCGGTTGACAACGGATGGAGATGAACTGGCCTGGAAGATGACGTTGCCAGGATCGTCTCCGATGGTAGAAATTATTCCTTTTTTTACCGATTGGTCGGAGAGCAGTTTCC
>CAZFJO010000301.1:0-2444 GCA_964518915.1 uncultured Saprospiraceae bacterium | reverse complement strand
TCTCCGATGGTAGAAATTATTCCTTTTTTTACCGATTGGTCGGAGAGCAGTTTCCATCCTTGCGATCGCTTGGTAGAAGAAGTTGAGTTGTTGTCTATAAGCATCACTGGGAGTAGGGTAAGAGATCTTGAATTTTTCCAAGCGGATTTAAATTTTCCATTAAAATTGGTCGAAGCGCAGGAAGCACGTATACGTATAGAAATTAAAACACCCTCTGGTGTATTCACGCTTTAGAAGAGCGTGAATATGACCTATAGAATGAAGGCGAATTACAGCAAAAGCCCGTACTGTCGGAGTTCTGGGGAATAATTGATACTTAGTGAGGAAATCTTGTATACAGAAATTGAATTCAATTGTTGCATATTTGTATTGAAAATAAAACAAAATAGTTATGAGATCTATTCAATCTAACAAACAGTTTAACGACCTAGTAAAAGGAGACAAGCCTTTCGTTCTTGATTTCTATGCAGACTGGTGTGGACCTTGTCAGGTCTTGTTGCCAACTGTAGAAAAATTAGCTAAAGAATTCTCAGAAACCGTCACCATAGCTAAGATCAATATTGATAACCAGCCAGAGCTGGCGCAGTTATTCAATGTTAAGAGTATTCCTTCTCTGTTCTTTATGCAGAAGAATAATGTAAAAGATGCTCATAAAGGCATGGCTTCGGAAAAAACATTAAGAGACAAAATCACTAAACTTGTATCTTAACGATATATGAATCAGTAATTATGGTGTGTCTTACTCAGAGAACACATTAAATATTTCTTAAGTAATGTCGCTCTACTGAACAAGTTTAGCGACATACTTATTATAAAGGTAACAAGTAACGTTAAGATGAAGTTTTTTGGAAGAAATGAAGAATTTTTTGAAGTGGTAGAAGTAGACAAAAGCAATGCTCACATCTTGTCTGAGACAGGTCAGAGTGAACTAACCTTAATATGGTTTGACAAGGATGGAAGCAAGTTGTCTATAGATGGAATTCCATATACGTTTAATAAAAATCAGTTAATCAGTCTTACCCAGTTTCAGAAGGTAGATTATGAAGCATTTGAATCTGGAAAGATGATTAGGTTCAATAAGGCTTTTTATTGTGTGGTCAACCATGACAGTGAAGTGGGATGTAAAGGGATATTGTTTTTCGGGTCTAGCCAATTGCCCATTATGAAACCATCTGATCAAGAAATTGAATTGCTAGATGCTGTATGGAATATGTTGGTATTAGAGATGCGTTCTAAGGATGAATTACAGTTGGAAATGCTTCAGATGATGTTAAAACGTATCCTGATTTTATGCACCCGTGTCTACAAGCAACAAGAAGGATGGTCATCAGAATCCGTAGAGAAAATTGACATTATAAGAAGTTTTAATTACCTGGTCGAACAACATTTTAAGGACAAGCATACCGTCTCAGAGTATGCCAGCCTGTTGCATAAATCACCTAAGACACTTGCTAATTCGTTTAAAAAACTGGGCGTTCCTTCTCCGCTCAATGTCATCAGAGAAAGGATAATGCTTGAAGCCAGAAGATTACTTACCTATACAGAGATGACCATTTCAGACATTGCTTATGAAATCGGTTACCCAGACGTGCAGACTTTTTCTAGAATTTTTCGTCAGAAGGTGGGGTCTTCGCCTACGGCATTCCGGCAAGAACTGAACAAGGTGGCATAGAACCTACTCTCTTTGTTTTAAGATATTAAGTTTCTATCTTGTATGATATGAAAGATGTTCCTATTGAGATCACAACCGATAGACTTATTCTCAGCCCTCCTGTTCATTCAGATTTAGCAGATATAATAAAGTATGCAAGCGATTATGATGTAGCTAAAACTACCCGAAGCATGCCCCATCCGTATGAAAAGCACCATGCAGAATATTGGATTGATTTATCGATTCAAGGTAGGGAAAACGAAGACCACTATGTTTTCGGTCAGAGACTCCGATCGACTGGACAATTGATGGGAGGTATAGGAATTAAAATCAATAAACCGGACAACAACGGCTCTCTCGGATATTGGTTAGGGAAAGAACACTGGAATAGGGGATATACAACTGAAGCTTGTAAAGTAATGATAGATTTCGGTTTTCAACATCTAAGACTCCATAAGATCCATGCGCAGTTTATTGCAATCAATGAAGCCTCTGGCTCAGTCATGAAAAAATCGGGAATGGTAGAAGAAGCTTTTATGAAGGGACATGTCATGCGGAATGAAGTATACCACGATGTCTATCAGTATGGCTTGTTGAGAAGTGAATGGGAACAGCGGAATAAACTTAAATAAAAGAGATGTAAGGGACAAAAGGGTCTAGTAAAACTTATTTTGAGATGTATCTCGATTCTAATAACATGGCTTCACTGATGACTTCTTTAAATTTAAGTTTGCCTGATAAGGACAATTTTATTTTAATTCTTTGTAGAAGAGGGTGTTATATATTATAATAG
>CAZFJO010000300.1:0-4650 GCA_964518915.1 uncultured Saprospiraceae bacterium | reverse complement strand
CGCCAACTTCATAGCAAGAATGGTCAAGCCTACCCCACTCTAGAGAAATACATTTGCATTATTGAAAAACATAAAAAGTGGATAACAATGAATGCAAGTATCGAAGTAAAAAACATGGCTGAATTGAATGTCGCATATATATCTGTAATGGGGCCACAGAATGTCCCTGTTGCTTACGATAAAATCATAAAATGGGCAACACCTTTAGGGAGGATAAATGATGACACTAGGATGGCTACTGTCTATCACGACAGTTTTAAAGTAACAGAGGCACACAATGTAAGAATGAGTGCTTGCATCATTCTTGACCAACCAGCTGAGCCATCTGGTGAGGTCTGGATAAAATCTATAGATGCCGCTAAGTGTATTGTAGGTAAATTCGAAATCGGAGTGCACGAATTCGAAAAATCATGGACAGGTCTTTTCATCTGGATGAATGAAAAAGGATACAAGAAAGCCGCTCAAGATCCATACGAAATCTACTATAACGATTACAATAAACATCCAGAGAAAAAATTCATCGTAGATTTCTGTATCCCTGTAGAGTAATATAATTCACCATATTATAACATGTATAAACGATGATCAACCGATCATATCCTCAGGTCTTACCCAAGCGTCGTATTCTTCTTCTGTAAGGAATCCTAATTTAAGAGCAGCCGCTTTCAAGGTTGTTCCTTCCTTGTGCGCTTTCTTAGCGATGGTTGCTGCTTTATCATAGCCTATCTTGGTATTCAATGCAGTAACGAGCATCAGTGAATTGTTTAAGTTCTGCTGGATGCGCGGAAGATTAGGCTTAATTCCTGCAGCGCAATTATCGTTGAACGATCGACAGGAATCCGCAATCAATCTTGCTGACATTAAGAAATTATATATCATCATCGGCTTGAATACATTCAATTCGAAGTGACCATTCATTCCTCCTATATTGATGGCCACATCGTTTCCGATGACTTGAGCCATGGCCATAGTCAGCGCTTCCGATTGCGTAGGATTAACCTTTCCTGGCATAATGGATGAGCCAGGTTCGTTAGCAGGAATCGAAATCTCTCCGATACCGGTTCTAGGTCCTGAAGCAAGCATACGGATATCGTTGCCGATCTTCATAAGGGAGACGGCAACGGTCTTCAGCGCGCCGTGAGCTTCTACGATGGCATCATGAGCTGCAAGCCCTTCGAATTTATTTTTTCCGGTAACGAATGGAAGTCCAGTGAGTTCCTTGATGCGCTTAGCTACTTTACGGGCATACCCTTTCGGCGTATTCAATCCCGTTCCTACAGCAGTTCCTCCGAGCGCAAGCTCGCTTAAGTGCTTCAGTGTATTTTTTACTGCAACAATGCCGTGGTCCAACTGAGAAACATATCCTGACAATTCCTGACCCAGTGTAATCGGCGTAGCATCCATGAAGTGGGTCCTACCTATTTTCACAACATCCATATAGGTTGTTGATTTTTCTTTTAAGGTATCTCTTAATAATTCCAGTGCAGGAATTACGCTTTCCACGAGCGATTGGTATGCGGATATATGCATAGCGGTCGGAAAGGTATCGTTAGAAGACTGGGACTTGTTGACATCATCATTAGGATGAAGGTATTTTTTATCGTCTGTCAATTTCCCTCCTTTTACTACATGGCCACGGTTAGCGATCACTTCATTGACATTCATATTAGATTGTGTACCAGATCCGGTCTGCCATACAACGAGTGGAAACTGATCGTCTAGTTTTCCTTCTAGAATTTCCTCGCACACCTGGGCGATCAACTTAGCCTTGACCTTCGGAAGTACTTTCAGTTCTGCATTGGTTTCTGCTGCGGCTCTCTTCAGAATCGCAAATGCTCTGATTACTTCTATCGGCATTTTCTGCCCACCGATTTTAAAATTCTGAGTAGATCTCTGAGTCTGTGCTGCCCAGTATGCTTCTGCCGGTACGGCAATCGTTCCGATGCTGTCTTTTTCTTTCCTTGTTTTAGCCACGCTATTTTGTTTTACTTTGACCGCAAAAATAACACTTTATTTTTTCTAGTCCTGAATTAATTGAATGGGTCGTTGGATAGATAAAGTAAGAACGCCGACTTATCGGTGGCCTATGACAAGGAACCTTATAATCGCTTGGTTATATCTATGGTGCTACATTTGCCTTGAGCAGAAAACTACTTATCCTTTCTATACCGCTGCAATCGATATGTCCACAATCCTTTCCTAAGTGCGATGTACTGGTGCCACATCGCCTTCCAGTGATTGTCCGCATAAGACCTCACCTTAGGATTATACAATCTATAGAAAAACGAAATCACCGAGAGGTAGATAGAGCCGTAGAACATCCGCCAGCTAGACTTCCGAATATTCCCAGTGATGTTCCTATCCACTTCGTTTTTTAAACCTACACTTTCAGCCTTGTGTATATATGAAGAAGCAGAAATTATATCGCCGATCGCCCATCTATTAAGCCACTTCATCAATCGACCATATTCTCTTTCTGTTGTTCCATCTTCTTTCATAAAATAGTCACCAACAACTAAGCATCCACCCGGCTTAAGAATCCGATGCACTTCTTCAAACAATGATTGCTTATCTTCTATATGTATAAAACTTTCTAAGCCCCAGACAACATCGAAAGTATTATCCGGAAAGTCAGTCTGACAAGCATTCATCTCTAGAAAATGTGCCCGACCTATCTGTTTTTCTTCCTCCGCATTCTTAATTGCCGAGGCTACTTGGCTTTTACTGAGCGTAATCCCTGTGGCTTCAACTTCTTTTTTTTTGGTCATATGAATCACACTCCCTCCGACTCCACATCCAGCATCAAGAATCTTCATTCCATTTTTTATTTCGGCGAGTTGCATCATCTCATCATTCATTCTGAGTAACGCTTCCGCAAATGTCTTGACACCCACAACCCAGAATCCATAATGCATAGCCTTGGCCTCATCCAGCTTCCAGGCTGCTTTATAGTGGACCTCAGTCTGATCGTAATAATCTACAATCTCTTTATCTGAATACGTTTTTTCCATCTTCTGTATTACAGCGGAAAGATAACGAATAGGAATAAAAGGAATGGGCGTTCAGATCAAATTGGGCGCACTTACCACCAGAGGCAGGTACATCAGAGGCATACAGGATCGTCTGCACAGTGACCTTTAACTTTTTAGTAATATTTATCAGCGGTGATTACAACTTTAATCTTCGTATTTTGTTGGAAGTTAATCAACAGTAGTATTGTAATTTTTAAGTCCCCTTATTTAAAAGAAATAAAAATCAATTCATGAAACAGTTAGGCACATTATTATCCGCTTTATTATTGACCTCATCGATGTTATGGTCAAGTAACTTCACAGAAGACTTTATACTGGGTGATCCAGAAATAAAAAGCATGCACGCATTGGCATTTGGTCCAGAAAGCATCTTGTTCGTAGGAGATAGTGAAGCTGCACAGGTCGTTGCTATAGACTTATCTAATCAAGCCAAAGCAGTAAATGAAAAAATGGCTATTCAAGATTTAGAAGGCCAACTAAGCACTATTCTAGGAACTACGGCTGATCAATTTCAAGTGATAGATATGGCTGTGGACCCAGCTACTGAAAACGTATACATTGCGGTAGGACATAGCTCAGGAAAATCAATGTTGTTTCTCGTTAACAACAACACCCTTGAACCATTGAGTATAGATCAAGTAAGTTATTCTAAAACTGCTTTAAAAAATGCAGTTTCTGTAGAAGCTGTAGACAGAAGGGGCAGATCCCTAAGAAAGTGGGCCATCTCTGACATGAGGTATACCGATGGTAAAGTCATGGTTACGGGTCTAAGCAATGCTGAATTTTCCTCAACTTTCAGAGCGATAACATTCCCATTCAATGAGGATGCAATGCAGAGTTCACTAGAAATCTACCATGCAGCCCATGGAAAATTCGAAACGAATTCTCCTATAAAAACATTCACTCCGATTACCATTAACAACAAGGAACACATACTAGCAAGTTATACTTGTACGCCGCTTGTTGTATTTCCAGTAGATGGAATGAAAGATGGCGAGCACACGAAGGGACGTACAGTAGCAGAGCTAGGAAACTGGAACACACCCCTTGATATTATAGAGATGGAAAAAGAAGGTGAGCGTTATGTATTAATGGCTAATTCTAATCGAGCAGTCATGAAAATCAAGGTTTCTGACATAGAAAACTTCGGTGATTCTCTTACAGAAAAGGTTGTAGAAAGAGCAGGAACTGCGGGTATTGATTTCATCAATTTACCTTTCGTTAATGTGCAGCAATTAGATAAGTTAAATGCATCAACCTTCGTGATGATCCAGCGTGGTGCAGATGGTGTGTTGTCATTGAAAACGAGCAATAGCCGTTGGTTATAATTTCTAAATCGAAAGATTGAGATACATATATATACATCTTATTGTATTGATGAATTTTCTGGAAGTTGCTGCTCAGCCACTTCCAGAAAATTTTACTTTTAGCCCTACCCATCTCAACATTCCTCATTCATATTACAGTTCGAATTTTAAAATCCTAAGGGGAGAAATATCTGGGTACGACCAATTGCAGGAAACTTCTGGAATTGCAGGTAGTACGGAAAAAAAGGATGCATATACTACGTTTACCCCGCTGGTGCCATTTGACTTTAATACGCCGTATACCATTGTAT
>CAZFJO010000299.1:0-4658 GCA_964518915.1 uncultured Saprospiraceae bacterium | reverse complement strand
TGACACGTTTGAAATATCTGTGTTTGTAGATGGGGTGCTTAATAATTCTGTTAAAGTTCCAGCACCCGATCAGGGAGATGGAGTTTCTACTTATCAATATATTGATAAATCTACACCACCCTCTTCAATATTTGGTGAGGCCAACACTAGATATATTGTTGTCGCATCATCTACGAGAGAATGTGGAAAGTATGTAAGTGGTCAGGGATTTAGTTTTCTTGTCGCTTACCCTTTTCCTATTACTGTAAATTGTAGTGCTACTGATGGGACTTTTGATAATGCTGTTGAGATTACCTGGGATTACCCGATAGATTATAATGTCGATGGATTCCAGATTTCGAAAACTGAAACCATGGCAACTGAAACGATTATAGCTACGGTAGGAAAAGGTACCAGAAACTATATAGAGGATTTCACTGGAGTTGTATCTCCTGGTTCCTTCTTTTACATTGTAAGACCTCTTAGGGAAATAGAAGGGCAAAATACAATTGGACCAGGAAATTTTGATCCTGGTTATCCAGGAGTTTCTTTAGAATCTAATCCAGATCTAATAGACAATAACAGTAGTCGTCTAGGGGCAGCAGTAGCTATAGATGGAGAATGGAAGGTCGTAGGATCTCCTAAAGCAGGAGGAGTGGGAAGAATTAGAATTTATAGATATGAAAATGAAGAATGGAATTTTAAGCAAGAATTTAGCAATTTTGATCTCCTAGATTTTGGATTTTCTTTAGACATCGATGGCCCACTATTGGTTGTCGGTTCTCCCTCAACAAATGGTTCCGGAATGGTCCAAGTTTATCGATTGTTCAATGGTACTTGGTTTTTAGATCAGACTATAGGAGGAACAGCAGGAAGTTCTTATGGCAGTTCAGTGGCTATAGATGGAGAGAGAGTTGTCATATCTAAAAAAGTTAATAGCGGGCCTATAGAAAATCAATTTGGCGATGCATTCGATGTATGGGAACGTCCTGCAACATGTGACTTAAGTCAGAATTGTCCTTCATATACCAATATATTTAAAACAGTTACGCTATTGCCTGAGATGACTGGTTGGGATATTGACATTCCCGGTGATGTTGATATAGAAGGCGATAATGTAGTTTATGGGAATAGATTTGCCACCTACAATGGATTGCAAAGAGTAGGTGTTGCTGCGCAATACAAGATTAACGGAAATCAGATAAACATAGAACACATTATCACGGATGAAACGAGTATAAGCAATAACTACGACTTTGAAAATTTCGGATATGATGTTGAAATAGAAAATAGTAAAATTGCCATTTCAAGCTTGACAGGACAGAATACAGCAGGTGAAAGAATAGGTAAGGTTTCTGTTTTTTCATTCGATGAGGTAGGAGACAGCTGGGTAAAATATCAGACCCTTAACTCTATTGTTCCAGTCGCAAACAATTTCTATAGCTGGGGGATGGACTGGCATAATGACTACTTAAGTGTAAGTGAAACATATCTAGGTAATGGAGATTTAGGAAGTCGCCTATATCTATATAAAGAAAATGAATTTACAGGGCTTTTCGACCTTATTCAATCTCCTGATCCATCGAGCAATCTTTTTAGAAATGAATTTTATGATTCAGGGAGCCCTGATATATATCCACTAGGATATGGTCGCAGCATTGCTTTATCGGATCACCATATTTTCGTAGGAGCGCCTGGAATCAGTGAAACAGGGATAACTGATAATGCTTCCGGTGCTTATACATATGACTTGTTTGATGTGAAAATCAATAATTTAATAGCTTCTGACGGTACTCTTAATAACACCAGGTTGACATGGGATCTTGCAGGTTGTCTTGAGTGTCCAGATGATTACATCCTTTCCTATAATATATATAGGGGAAGTGAGCTAATCGGAAATGTAGATGGATCGACTATGCTCTTCTCTGATGAGCCCGGCAATCTAGAGGCAGGTGCATCAGAAGCCATTCCAGGGAAAGAATACATCTACGAGGTAGAAGCTATTATCAATGCTCCATTTACCTTCTTAAGTGATAAAGCTCTGGATAGGGGCTTTTCGCGGAGAAAAGGAAAACTATCGGGGGATGTTTTTGTCATAGGAACAAGCTCAGGGGTACCTGGAGTCAATATTGAAGTTGTGGGAATAGACTCTACAGAAGAAACTACCTATTCTTATCTTGCCTCAACTCAATCTGATGGGTCATTTCTTATTGAAGATATATATGTGGGATCTGCCATAGACTATATTATTACTCCTACTTTTCTGGACCATAATTTAGTCTTTATAGCAGATAATATTTTTACTCTTTCACCGGGAGATCCCGAAGAGGATAACATAATAATCTTTGACAATACTGCTTTTGTAGTCAATGGTTATGTTACCACACAAGGAACCGATTGTGGTATAGGTGAAGTTTTTGTAAGTTACTATCAAACCATCAATGGTGTAGAGACCCTCGCCGATACCACCATGACTGATGAAAATGGATTCTATTCTATGGTAGTCAATCCTAATGTGGCCAATCTCAGTGAAATTAAAATCAGTGTTGATGATTTTCAAGAGATGACCTTGCAGGGGGATACGACCACTCTACAATATGATTTCACTCCTGAAGTAGTATTTACGGATTTTGTAAATTTTCCTACTTTAACTACAATTGATTTTCAAGATCAGTTGACCTATCCTGTTACCATGAGTGTAGAAAACACATGTGGGAATCCGCTTGCTGATCAACCCGTATTGATACGAGTCAGCAGCGCTGATGGCTGTGTAGAGTATAATGCGATGACAGACGACTTCGGAGAAGTAAATCTGGAATTGACGCCGAAGGATTATCTGTTTTCAGTTGAAGGACTGGTAGGATCAGGTATAGATGGATATGAAAGCGCAGGGGTTGATTTTTTAAAGTTACGTCCTATATCCCTTGATTTGATCAGCATACATCAAGAGGCTGAAGATGCGGACACACTTCCTACAATTGATCCTTTAAAATTTGTTTATCATCGTGCAGTAGATTTTGCCTTTACGACAACTTTTGATAGATTTTTATGTGATGATCCGCAGGAACCAGCTATTATAAAACAAGGGAATAACCACAGCATCAATTTTGCATTATCAGAAAATCATAGACCAGGAGAATCTTGCGAGGTAGATGAAGGATATATTATTGTTAGGAATAGTGGAGCAGAAAAAACGGTAGATACACTTTTCAGAAGTAACGGAGCTTTTGAAGTATATAATTTCATTGCTGGCTTGCCGAATCTAGTAGCTCCACATACATACATCATCACTTTGCAATATTTCTCTGATCAAGGCAGTCTACTAGGAGAAAGAGCTATTCCGATTATTTTAGAAGGACGGAGATTATTACCCGGAACAGGAATTACAACTGATCCGCTGACAGATGAAGCTGGTGATTTACAGATGCCATTGCTGGTACTGCGTGATCCACCAGGAGATAAGAGTTTTTCTAGTATTCAGGTAGGGTCTAAAATTTCTAAAAGCCTAAGTTTTGAAAGTAGTGCATCTGGAAGCCTTGGGTTTTATCTTTTTTCTAAGTTCAGTTTGTTTGGGGGAGGAGCATTCTTAAATGCCGATATAGGCGTAGGTGGAGGAAATTCAGACGGGGCAGGACTTTCATTTGACATCACAACTACAGAAACATATTCTACCAGTTCTGCAGAAAATGCTGTAGGTAGATCGGCAGATGTAATTGTCGGAGCAGGCCTTAGTGGACAATATGGATTGACACAAAATTTGTCTTTTGAGGATAACTGTGAGCCTACCGTAGTAAAAGAAGTAAGTCAAGGTATCGGTGGATTTAATTCGACTTATGGATATACTGTAGAATTTATTGAAGGCTTGATAATTGGTTATCGAAGTGATTCAATTAAATCAGAACAAGGTTTATTGTCTGTAACAAGAAAAGATGGGTCACTATTTTCTAAAAAAGAAGCACGAGACAGATTTGCTGTGTTGATAGCATCGTGGGAAGAAATGCTGCATTATCACGATGTTGAAACTGTGCCCCATTATGTATTGTGTAGTGACTTCAGTTATCGGGACGATATAGATGAGAATGCACAGGCTTTATATGATGGATGGAGAAACGGTTTTTGTACTCAGATAGGAACATATGTAGGGGATGATTTCATTATGAATGATGAGATTGTCTGGACTCCAGGGTTGATAGATGCTTATAATAACACCATCGCTTTTACAGATCAGATTAAAGGCCTTCCTCGGGACTTTGTGGACAATGGAGACCTAAGCGTAACTAATTATGACATAGAGGCCAATAGTCTGAGCATAACCAATCAGTTTCATAACCTACTAGGAAATAGTGTAAAATCGGCTGAGGTATTTGACATATCAGGAAATGTAAATTTTGAAAAAACAATTACGGCAAAACAATCTAGTTCTACTTCTAAAGGCTTTTCAAGGTACTTTTACCTAGATGTTTCTGCAGGACCATTATTTGAAGGTGATATATTTGCAGGGTTAGGGATTATCAGCAAGGTTACGGATGTAGAAGCTAAGGTAGGTGCACGAGTCAAAGTCAATGCGAAAATTAAAGTTTCAAGGTCAGAAGCACAAAGTAATCAGACAACAATAAAGTATAAGATCTTCGACAACGATCCAGAAGATCAGGTTACTTTTCTGGCACTGCAAGCGCCCT
>CAZFJO010000298.1:0-4660 GCA_964518915.1 uncultured Saprospiraceae bacterium | reverse complement strand
ATGGTGACCTTATATTTAGGACCGAGATTTACTTTGAAATTTTCCCACCACTTGCAAGATCTATGTCCCCATAGATCTGAAATAATGTGTGCCTGTAGGGTTGGGTTATTGTTTTCTTTGGACATTGAGAAGATTCACATTGCAGTTATCCATGTTGCCTATCATGAGCACCTTTTCTTGCTTAGTCTTGGTGCCATCAGTATAGGATGCAGGAATCCAGTCAGTCATGTTGCATAGGGTTTCTTTTAAGAACGCATCTGTTTTATCATCTTCTGTAGATTGAAAGACATGTACGTTTTCTAAACCTCCTTCCTCATTTACAATGAATTTAACTGCGCCGAATGTCCATCCTCCGAATACATCATCACCTAGATGATCTACTACATTTTCTTTAAGGAATTGTTTAAGTGATGTTTCACCTCCAGGAAACGTCGCTTCCTGCTGTGGGTTGATCATAAACGAAAACGGATATTCTTTTACTTCATTATAAGATAAATTATTGTCAGGATAGTACTTCACTACTACAGATACATCCGACCCGAGGTCTGCATTATTGATGATTTCTTTTTGTCGAGGAGTAAGGATGTGATTTTTTCCCGATGCTTTTACTTCAACTCCGTTGTGAATGGTAGAAATATCCATGGAGACATATTCCTTAACCCACGATTCTTTGTAAAACTTATTAATATCTGCAATGCTTTTTGCACCCTCAAAAGTCTCCATAGATATAGATAGAGGTTTATATACAGTTGTTATGTCATAGCTTATTTCTCTCTGCGGAGAATCTTGAGCATCTATTTTTATTGAATAAATGGAAAAGAAAGCTATAAGTATGATCAAAGTGGGTTTCATAAAGTATGAAAATTATATTTAAGTAAATATTCTTTCCAAATATACGTGAATCAAGCTGGCTCTTGTGTTAAGCAATTGTAAAATAGTGTAAAGAATAGACATTTGCATAAGCGATTACGCCATTCAACTCAGTGAATTGACCTTCTGGTCTCCATTATAGTAGCAAGACTTATTGTAGTCACGAACCATATAATACTGCTGATCTCGAAATTGCTTAACCATCCATCACCCGGAAATGTTCTATGATCTGTTGTGAACATATCGAGGTCTTGAGCAATCAGGGGGATAGAATACGGAAAGTAGGTGTTGAGTCCGAAATCCATTGCAACTAAGATGATGCCTACAACGAATCCTATGATGCCGATGATGATGGGAACAATAAAACTTTTGAATCTCGTACTGAGAAATATGTGTAATCCGATAACACCTAATCCAGATACCAATCCATGCGACAAGATTGATAGGGTTTCTGACCATGGGATAGAATAATAGGAAAACTCATATTCTGGCCTCAGTAAACCAAGGATATGACCCGATACAATCATAGAAATAATATGGATAGAGATTCCTATTATGATGAATAAAAATAGAGTAGAAACTTTAATTAAAAAGAAGCTTGCTCTATGGACTGGGTGCGTATACATTATTTTCCATGCGTCTGCCTTGTGCTCTATAAAAAAGAATGCTGAAGTCAATAATATAAAAATAGGTCCTAAGAAAAATGCTGTCCATATTTTATGCGCTGCAGAGAAATATCTCCTCCATGGGTTTTGGTTGATTTCTCCTAGAGCATTGCCATCGGTATGATAGCCTATGTATACGAAGAATGCAATCATAATTCCGAAGCCTAGCGTCAGCAACCAAGCTGGGGTCCACTTGTACTTAATGAATTCTGCGGAAATCAAGGATGGTAGTTTTCTAAACATGGTTGTAGGCATTTTGGTTTTCGTCATGGGTCATAGACAAGAATAAATCCTCTAGGTTGTTCTGTACGTTTCGTACTTCATATATATCGACACCTGCTGATACTAGTTGAGATATTATGGGAGGGATATCATCAGCACTTTTAATTTCTATGGAGATGAGGTTTTCTTGATTGGATGCAAAATTTTCAGCATTTAAAATTTTTAAAGCTTCTTCAGGTTGGCCTACTCTTATAGAGACGCTGAGGTCTTTTTCTTTTAATTTCTGCAACTCTTCGGTCGTGCCTTGGAACGCCATTTTTCCTTGATGAAGGATGCCTACATGAGTGGCAACCTTTTCTATTTCGGGAAGCAGATGGCTGGATAGCATGATTGTTTTTCCCAGATCCCTTAGCTGCTGGATGGTGGTTCTCATCTCGATGATTCCTTTAGGGTCGAGACCATTGGCAGGTTCGTCGAGAATCAGAATTTGTGGGTCGTGTAACAAGGCAATAGCAACCCCGAGTCTTTGTTTCATGCCTGTAGAATATTTTCTGGTTTTCTTTTTAGTGTGTGGCGTCAATCCCACAATGTCTATTACTTCTTTAATCCTTTTTATCCCTACTCCATAGAACTTGCTATGGATGCGTAGGTTGTCAACAGCATTAAGGTGTCCATAGAAAGAAGGTGCTTCGATCAATGCGCCTACTTCTTTTCTCTGAGCAGGATTGTTGTTATCAATCTCAAGATCATTTATTTTAATAGTGCCGGATTGCGGTTTCAACAACTGGAGTATGTTCCTGATTGATGTTGTTTTTCCCGCCCCATTCATTCCTAGGAAGCCATATATGGATCCAGCAGGCACATGGATGTTGAGTCCGTTGAGGATGGGTTTTCCTCGCTCATAGGCAAATGTGAGGTTATCTATTTCAATCATAAGTCCACTTTTTTATCATGCACATTCTTTACGATAAGTGCTGCTTTTTTAATCATTCTTTCTGCATTGCCTCGGGTGTAATTGGTCGCAATGCTTGCCTTTAATTCTGGAATAACAATGAATGTACTCCCCCAGACGCCCTTGTGCATATAAGCGTCCATTCCGTATAGCGGAACCTGCCAGACACCACTTCGGTAATCTTTATGGCTAGGATCTTTCTGCGGATTGTATGAGGTGGCATAAACAACAGGTGCTATCATCATATCCAAGGTTTCTTTTTTATCGAATACCTTTCCGCTGAATAAACTCTGTAAGAATATAGCAAGATCAGTACTCGTAGAAACAAGCCCACCTCCCCCATAAAGATCCATGGATGGATGCCATTCTGTTGCATCTATTCCTCGGAAATATCTACTTACATATGGAAGCGACTTTTCAGGTTTTTCTTCTATTGCTTCTAGCCAGGTCAATCGCAATCCGAGTGCTTCGTATTTCAACAACGACCGCAGTGCTTTCCCTAGATTCATGCCCGTTTTATGCTCGATGATTTCCCCTAGCAGAATATAACCAGTATCGCCGTATCGATACCTTTCTCCAGGCTTACCTACTGGCTTCCCTGTATCCATAGCGATCTGCAATTGCTCTGTTCTCGTCCACACTTTCTGTGGGTTGTTTCTAACTAATTCTACGTATGTGTTTCCAGCCATCGCATAATCGTATATACCGCTCGTATGAGACAAGCATTGTTGAATGGTAATGGCGTCTGTATCATATCCACCTTCGCGCAATATAGAATCATGTACAGCAGATATATGTTTCGAAATTGAGGAATGAACAGACAGGCTATCCATTTCATGTAACCGCAGTATAGCAGCAGCAACGAAAGTTTTAGTCATGCTCGCAATCCGGAAGGGGTTGTCTGCGGAAAGTTCATTTTCTTTTTCAGCATCTCTATATCCTTCTGCTCCCGACCAATTGATGTTCAATTCTGGTGCATATACAGACATGCTTACTCCTTTAAATTGATCGTATCCACTTTCCAGCGATTCCGGTAATAAAGCTTGAAAGGCAGCATCATGATCACCTGCAGGTGCTTCTGTTGTTGCACCGGAACTGCAGGAGTAGATAACAACAAGAAGGCCGAAGTAAAGTATTTTTTTCAAATTGTATTTTTAAGTTGGTTGGGTTAAATTAATTGTATTGAAGCCGAGAAATAAAATTACCTCTGGGGTAACGTAATCTCCCTTCAAGCAATTGTAAAGTCGTAAATCATACCGCTTAGTTACTTTTAACCATACAATATTATTGTAAATGAAAGGTAAGAGACAGCATCATTTAATTCCTTACAATTACATAGATGACGACGATCATCGATTATTTGTTACAAAAATATCTGAATCCGTTTCGGAATCAGGATTTTTGGATTGAAATATATGATGTATAATGTTTATCACAGATTTTTATTTTCAATTCGTTTCAATTTGTTATTTTGGGCCGAGGGAGAAGTTGTGTGAGGGGAAAAATACTTTAGTTAACCGATGAATTGTTTTATGTTTTTAACTGATAGAACGGGAATTGTCCGTCATTTATTAGGCATACTATTTAGTATACTAAGTTTTACTATTTCAGCACAGTATGCTGTATCAGATATACAAGAAAGCCTTAAGAAGGGGGCTTATGTTGTTGTCAGAAATGACGATACCCGCGTAAGCATTTCAAGTAGCCAGAAAATGATTACGGAGGTAAATCGAGCCTATACAATATTGAGTAAGAAAGGAGAGGATTATCTTAATTTTTATGCTGGGTATAAGAAAGATGAATCCAAGATAAAAGGCATAGAGATCTACATCTATAATGCAGATGGAAAATTAATCAAGGAAGTAGATGATGATGAGATTAAGGATTATGCTGCTGCCGACGGTGTGTCTATGGTTTCTGATGCACGCATTAAGCATTATAAGTATGAACC
>CAZFJO010000297.1:0-4664 GCA_964518915.1 uncultured Saprospiraceae bacterium | reverse complement strand
ATGGAGAACCTTATATCGCACTAAATCCAAGTAATTCTGAACATATTGTTATTGCGTGGATGGGCTGGGTAAATGTCGTTAATCGGTTTCAAATCAAGACAAAGACAAGTTTTGATGGAGGCTTAACATGGAGTGAGACTTACGAATTGCCCCATACAGAAGTCGGGTATTCATCCGCTGACCCATGCGTAGATTTCAATCATCTGGGAGAGGTATTCATCTCTTATATTGATTTCACAGGAACCACACCACCGGTAACTGGAGGGATTTATATAAGTAAATCATCAGACGATGGATTAACATGGGGAGAACCCAGAGAAGTTATTAATACATCTTTTGATGGCACGAAGTGGCCTATAGATAGACCATGGATGGTCATTGATAAATCAAATAGTTCCACTCAAGGGAATATCTATGTAGCTTCTTTCAACCTCAATCGAACCAACCCTCCTTTTAATCCCTATATGTCCATTTCCACAGATGGTGGAGAAACATTTACCAGTAAACATGTGGATGCTTCTGACTGGCTTGCCGGAAGTCTCAATCCTTTACCTATCTGCTCGCCTACAGTCAGTAGCTCAGGAATACTATATGCTTCCTATCCTTCTTTTGTCATATCTCAAAGTGTATTCACACAATCCTTTGTTGCCATTTCTACCGATGGCGGCACCAGCTTAACACATAAAAAAATCATTACTAACAATCCACCGGCTAATCTGCAAGATTTCCCTTTAGCTAAGAAAGGCTCTTTATTGATTAGCAACCCAACCGATCCTTCTCACATTGCTTTTTTCTACTTAAGTGCTGCAACTGGAGATTTAGACGTTTACATCACAGAATCTTTTGATGAAGGCGATAGCTGGTCTAGTCCTGTTCGCATCAATGACGACCCTATTATGAACAACCGAATGCAGGATTTAGTCTGGGCTGATTTTGGCAATAATGGAGACTTAGTTGTAAGTTGGAGAGACAGAAGAAACGGCTCGGATGGTTCTTATGCAGCAGAAACAGAAATATGGGCAACCTACAGAAAAAAAGATTCTATTGATTTTATGCCAAATTTCCAACTAACTAATCAATCGGTCGAGCATAATATAGACATAGAAGCTTCTGGAAATGACTTTATGTGTATTAAACTACAAGACAATACCTTGAATGCGGCGTGGGGAGATACTAGAGATGGTGAAATAAATATATGGTTCCAGAGAATGAATATAGACGGCACCACTGTTTCCGTTAAGCAAGTTTCAAGTGAATCGATTCCTAATATTAAACTTTACCCCAATCCTACAAACTCCATACTTAACATCAAGGGTGAATATATATCCGAGATTGCAATACATGACATGAAAGGGACAGAGGTATTGCGCAGAAGTTATGCTACGAAGCAATCTGACATTGAATTAAACCTGAACAGTCTTATTTCGGGCACCTATGTAATTGTTGTAAGTACAGACGATGGTGAATATCGCGATCAGATCATAATTCAATAAAGATCGAGTCAGATCGAGACAATGTATTTCCCTCTCATCATTAGTATACTAAGTAGCATAGTTTCTTCAGAGGATATTCCGCTTCTTGGTTTTCTAAAACAAGGATGCAATACCGCCTATACTCAGATAAGATGTATATATAGCAAACCCTAAAACCATTACCAAAACTACATTAGAAGTCAACGATAATTTATGCGCTCCCATGAGACGTTCTTTATTGCCTAAATACAATATGCATCCAACCGTCAATGGAAGGATTATTGAATTCAATGCTTGAGAAACAATCATCACGAATACAGGTCGAGCATTGAAAATAGGAACTACAAGTCCCAATAAAGAAATCACAAATACCATGAGTCGATACTGTGGCAACTTCATGTTGCGATCTGATTGGTTGTAGTCACATAATAGCCATGGGAGTAAGAGCACATTAGGAAACTGAGATGATACTCCAGCAGCGATGATACCAAATGCAAATATGGCAACTGCCATCGGTCCAGCTAGAGGCTCAAGCAGTGTAATCATCTGTGACGCTTCTTGCAGCACTAAGCCCTCAGGATAAAGTGTGCCAGCTGCTGCAGCCATGATGGACATACTGATCACGAACATCAACACGACGGATATGATGGCATCCCTGCGCTGTATATGCCAGTCCCCTATCTTCCAGCCTGCTTCTTTCACCAGTGTAGTACGTACAATAAAAAGCGCTGAAGAGACCGTCGTTCCGACCATAGAAGCGATGACAATATATGGGCTCTTATCCTCTCCTTCTGGTACATCTGGAAGTCCCGGAATCAACCCAGCCATTATGTCTTTCAATGGAGGGGTCAATATGAGAAAATTTATCAAGAAACACGCAGCCATTATCGCCACCATAACGGCAAGTGCGCGCTCGAAAAATTGGGTCTCTCCATTCCAAAAAATGATATAAACGATGGCGATAAAAAACGCTGCAAAATAAATAGGTGAGATACCGCCTTCAATATAAGACATCGACCAGACCGACGAAATATCAGCAACAATGCCCATGACTCCCATCACACTGCCCGCCACGCCTGAAGTTAAGGCTATGATAAAAAACATTCCTAAGGCAGGATGGATGTGTTTTTTAAATGCGTACAAGGCGGTTTCTCCTGTAACCAGCGTATATCGACTATAACTTAAAACCATGTAATACGTCGCAATGCAAGAAGCTACTAATGTCCAGAGAAGTTCCATTCCATAATCAGCACCTGTCTTAGCCATGGTTGTTACACTTCCTGTTCCTATATTGAATCCAAGTAAAAATAGACCTGGTAAGATTAAGGCTAACTTCTGTTGTAAGGTGCTTTTCATAGAACTGGTTATCGGGAGTTATGATTACGTATTTTTATTATTGGTATTATTTTCTTGGATTGGTTTATGAGTTTCTAACCATACTTCCCCTTCCTTGGTTAGAAAAAAGTCCATCCATAGATAATTCATTTTGCGATCGTTCTCTACCTCCACCCAATGTGTAGATCCTAAGGGAATATGCAGGAGTGAATATGATTTCATGGATGCTTCCGAACGATCAGCATATACCGTAATCTCATTATCTGATAACCCCAAAAAAAGCTGTTCTAACATGGGATGGCTATGTTCCCCTACTCTATCTGGTCCAGAAGCTTCTACCATCCCTAGCGCAACTCGAGGAATAATGCCTCCAGGCAAGATGGTACGACTAATCGTATTGGGACTTTTTATCTTTTCGGTATATGGCTCGCAATCTTGAAACCGCCTATAATATATGTGATCTAATCGACCATCTTTTAATCGGAGGTATTTTAGGTCTTCATCTGAATAGGTTTTAGAAAATTCAAGAAAATGAATGGATTGCCCTTCGACAAGATGGATATCTGCTTGGGTAATCTCATTAGGCAGTAGCACAAAACTCGATTCGTCTAAAACCTGCTGTCCTACTTCTGTGTTCAGCATACCTGACCCTTTCAGGATGAATAAAAATGTAGCATGATCCCTCTTAAAAGATAGATCGTAACTCCCTTCTCTATTAAACGCTTTATGCAGAATTTCAAGTCCCTCTATTTCCTTGTACATGATCTCTTCCACATATCCTTGATCGCCGAGAGAAATATCCATATTAATATTGTGGACCGGTATGCGATCAGCTAAAGTGTCAGTTGTCTTGTCCTCTAAAGTCATATGGCATTAAATATAAGAAAGTAATCATAGACAACTGCGTAAAGGGGTTTTATCCGAAACTCAAGAAGGTGATTTTTAAATATGAAAAATAAAATCATTAATTTAGGAATTGACTTAACAATTGTAGGTTCATTTTATTATAGATATAGTAAAGTCTACAGAGATGAAAAAATTAGTTTCGTTGTTGTTGTTCGCAACTTTCGCAGCAACAACTTCTTACGGTCAAGTACTTGAAGCGAAGAACTGGTGTTTAACACAATGTGAAGTTGTAGGGGACGAAAAAGAAAACACTGAATTGGTGTATTTGAAGTTAAAAAACGATTCCATTGTCAACCTCACCAATCTAGATTCTATAGCAAGAATACCCATACGCATCGGGATCATTCAACAAGATTCTTTAGATGTCGAAATTAGAGAAGTGGTTGTAAGAAGGGCCATTGACAATCTGAATAAATCATATGAAGATGTAGGGTTTGTGTTTTATATAGAAAGAACGGATGTCATAATATCTGATCTCAAACTAGAAGATCTTTCCGATGATTTTTATGCACCGTACAATGATTTTTCAGACACATATGACGAACCTGATTTATTAAGTATTTATGTATTCGACTATAAGGACGAATTCTGTGAAGTCACACCGACGAGCATAAGTTGCGGAAGAACGGGAGGCTTTTCCTACATCCTATCTGAGAGAACCAACAACATTGTTTTGAGTCGATTTGATCTATCAGATATAAAAGTACTTGCCCATGAGATGGGACACTTCTGGGGCTTGTATCATACCTTTGAAGAAAGTCAATTTGGAAAAGATGATTTTAAGGAAGAAAACTGTGGTTCAAAGGGAGACATGATATGTGATACCCCGCCAGATCCAGGACCCATCTTTGAAGTTTATGTAAATTATATTACCTGCGAATTTTCCAATCTAAAGAATGAAGAAGGCATGGAATATAAGCCTCTGATAGAAAACTATATGTCCTATTACAA
>CAZFJO010000296.1:2961-4707 GCA_964518915.1 uncultured Saprospiraceae bacterium | reverse complement strand
CTTTTTTTATGAAAACTAATTCATCTTTATCAACTTAAAAGATGTGCTTGTTTCTTTTTCTTTGCTGAAAAACTTAACGAAATATACTCCTGAACTAAGCTGACTTATTCTGGATTCCAGCGCTTGCTTAGAACCAGAAAACAATCCAGCACTCAATCCTTGGCTATTAAAAATTTCAACTGATAAATCTTTTTGAACCTCTGTAAGAATATTTATTTCATTGTAAAAAGGATTAGGGTAAACGTCTACCCATTTCTCTTCTACATAATTTTTACTGCTAGACGTTGCGTCGAACACTGCTCCATACACAGGCAATTCTTCTCCGAACTCCAGTGCACCTCGATCAACCATTCCATCTGAGACATATGGATCATTGAGGTGGTCTATGGCTTCACCGTTGTCAATAACAGACGATCCTGCTTTCGGGCTAAAATCTCTCTCACTCGCATCATACTCTACTGGGTATGGTTCTGGTAATGCTATGTTCTCGAAATCATCGAATGTCACTTCTATGGCATTTGCTTCAAGTAGTCCACTGGCGACAAGCTCTGTAACTGTAGCATAACGGATATCGTTCCACTTAAACCATTCTGTTCCAGATGCTCCTCCTCTTGTAGAAGTATATGCACCGTAATCCCAGTCGTCGTTGCTTCCTTCTACCAGACCAAACATTTCGAAACAATACCTCGACGCAAGGATTACGTTGTTTCTATAAAATGTATTCTGCCATCCCGTCGGTGATTCTGTGGCATTGTTCTCACTTACAATGGTATTGTTAACCACAATGATTCCAGATGGCCCTCGGTTCATTTTTAATCCTGTGTTTTCATAATTAAACAATTCGTTCCTTAAGACATAAACCGGACCGCCGAAAATCGGTGCGAGACTTATTCCTGCCCTACCGTTGTAACATCGATTGTTATAAATTCTGGTATTGCTTATGACACCGTCTACTTCGATGTGGTCATCTATAGCATTCTTAATGTCGTTGTTGTGTATATCCAGTGAAAATGAAACTTCATATGGAGGTCCGTCTGTGGATATACCATCACCGAAATTAGAGATGGTGTTGAAACTTACAACATTGTTATTGCCTCTGATATCGATTCCTCTTTCATCTGGAATAGAGGAACCTGGCCAGCTGCTTCTTCCTGTGATTTCATTATTGGTTATATACTGGTCAGTTTCTATACCGCCTTCTCTCCTATTAACGTACCCATAATCTACGGCTTCAATAATATTGTTTCTTACGGTTATGAATTGTGTGTTCTGAGCATCGATTCCCCACTTACCATTTCGTATGAGAAATCCATCAATGATGACATTCCTAATTCCAAAATCAAAAGCACCCAAAGTTATAATCCCTCTATCCGTATTTTCTCCATCAATCACAGCTCCATGTAATTCTTCACTCACGAAAGAAATGTTGTTGTCCGTAGAACCTGTAGTAAGCAACTCAAATGGTGCATACGTTCCTGAAGTTACAATAAAGAGATCTCCTGCTTGTGCATTGTTGACTGCTTCTTGCATACCTAGAAAAGGATCAGACTGTGATCCAGATCCACCTCCATTTCCTGGGGCAACATACTTGATATTCGCTTGGCTAGGTTGAGGTATTTCTTTCGTAGCAATAGATGTGTTCTCAATGGTGCTCCCTCCATCAGGATCTATAAGTTCAATTTCTATATCATAGAATCCTCCAGGTGTAAGATGCATAACACTACCCGCATGGAAATTCATATCTAG
>CAZFJO010000296.1:0-2861 GCA_964518915.1 uncultured Saprospiraceae bacterium | reverse complement strand
AGAATCCTCCAGGTGTAAGATGCATAACACTACCCGCATGGAAATTCATATCTAGTCTGGCACCATCAATCATTAAGTCTGGATGTGCGCGCATGGTGGGAGCTGCAATTTTAAAATTATCCTCTGTAGACAATTTATACCTGATAACCATCTCACTGTTCTGGTTATCGTCACCCGTAAAATCGTAATGGATACTGATGTTGTTAAAAGTAGATATAGCTTCTAAGCTGCCCTCAGATATTCCATCTTGAGCATTTAGAAAATTAAAACAATTTATGCAGAAGGTAATCAGTAGTGCTATTCTCATGTATTATATTACTTAATGGTAAATGGATGAAGGTATCTATATCTGGTTATATAAAAGTCATGGTTTACACCCTTTAACAGATTATGTATATATAGGTGAATTCCATGAGTTATCGCCATTGCGTAATACCTCTTCAGCATTAACCATGGTATTTTTCAGGTATACCGTCTCTACATTCGTATATTAATGCTAGTATTTAAAATAACGCCATATTGTTCTAGCTAGAATAATTAAAACCAACCCCAATGTTTGAAAAATTTTTACTCACCAATTTTGGTGCTAGGAAAGAAAATTATGTAGAATCGATTAACAAGCTTAAAGCCGAACTCAATAACATTATTTCTGCCATTCAAGAAATAGAAAAGACAGAGAAAGAGGGAGGTCTTATTCAAGTAGCTGCTAAGCAGAAATTAGACTGGGCTCTGAAACGTTTTCCTTTTGACGAATTAGAAGTTCTTAAAGGTTCTTCTTATATAAGAAAGCAAAGTCTTTTCAAGGATGTAGTATTAGAAACAGGGCAGCATTTTGAAACTTTAAGCAAGAATCTAAATTCCGCCGAAGACAGATTAAATGTTTCCACTAATCCATTCATTGCTATTGATAACAATTTATCCTTATTAAGAAAAAGAGTACAATCCTATTTTTCCAGAGCAAAGCTAGGTGTCCAGGGTTTATTTCTCTTTCCATTATTGTTATCTGCGGGACTGAATCTTTACTATCGTTTCGGAAGGGGGTTTGAGTCATTGTCCTCAGACATCATAAATCCTGCTTTAGTTTATAGTCCTGAAAAGACCAGAGATGGCACCTTTTTATTTACTGAAGATTACAAGAAAGAATACTGGGAAGAATTGTCTAAAATGTTCTTCTTGGAACCCAATACTTTTTCTAGCCAATTCCTTTCTAACCATAACCTCTTGTCTAAATTCGTTCTGAAAAGCAAGCATGCTACGAAGCCTACACTTATATATGACATATCTATGGAGGTAGGGTTTGAAGCGATGGAAGTAGATTGGAATAACCTGATTGTAGATTCTAAACTGCAGATCACCGACGACGGTAGGAGTTTGATTCTTGATAATCGCGTAGGCCCTCCTTCCAAGGAAATTAAGTATTCTATAAGAAATCAAGATGACGTTTTATTGTCTGAAGGAATGATTGAAAAATTATTGTTCAATTCACACTCGATCGATCTCGCTTTTATAAAGGATGAAAATCATCACGTATACTTCGAGTATAACCAGTATCCCTATATACAGATGTATGCTAAAATTGATTCTAAGCCCATTCTTCCTGAAGGATATTATCTAGAAGAAAACAAGATTGAAAATCCTTACAGTGATGAAGAGTTTGTATTACAGTCTAGCATCTATGATAGAGACAGTTTAGAAAAGTTTTTTGACTTTGACGGGCAATGGTATGAAATTGTAAGAAACTCAGATGAGCTCAGTCAACACATTGAGTTGTTTAAAATTATTAATGTAAAAACTCAATTACAATTCAAAGATTTAAATGATAAAACATATGCAAAAGAACACAATTTCAGTCTTACAGATCCTATCGTATATTATGAAAAATCAGAAAAAATAATCTTAGAAAGACCTAGGTACTATCCTATGGATAGTGAGGGTGATGGCATGATTTCTCTTCTCAACAGTGAACTGTTTTCTTCGGCTTATACAGAATTCATTGAAAACCTTGTCGGGCCACCTCCTTATATCAAGGATCCTAAAGGAATCAACATGATGGTGGATACCTTCCATATTGTTTTAAATCAAAAAGGGGTTGGTTCGTCTTCTAAAAACTTAGACGCCATACTTAATCCCCTTGGATACGTTATCGGATATGCTGATATAGAAAATGTAAACATGAATGGTATGTACCATATTTCCTTTGTCGTCAATAATAAGGAAAGAGAAAAGATTCGTTTTGAAAATTGGATCCCTTCCATTGTCGGAGCTAATCCAGTATCTCTTACTCCTGCATACGTTTCTTATTCTAATATACCTTATTCTCAAGGAGATATAGATGACATTTGGGTCAATGGGCTAGATTACATTGAAGGCTCAATATTACCAGAAATACCTCAAGACAGGTATGAAATACTAGAACGCGTTTTCGGAATTTCTAGATGATGATCCTTGCAATCTACCTTCATTTTAGTCCTTCTTACAGGATCTACAAAAGAAAATAGGCAATAGAGCAAAGTGGTCGGTGTATAAATAAATTGGTTTCTAAATAGGCATAATTGTTAATGAGTTTCTAATAGCAATTCGTTATAAGTGAGGTAATAAAAACCTTAACTACATTCACGCTACATTGAAAGACCCAACAAGGGGAGTTTTTACGCTCCTAATAAGTCTACTTCTTATTCCCTACATTTTAAGCCAAGCACCCTTTGAGTTTGAAAGAAAGGCTGCTGACATGCACTCCATCTCAGGAGGAATTACCATAGATGGCGCTTTAGATGACAAAGCATGGAATCAATTAATACCAATTACTGGGTTCTACCAGCAAAACCCTATAGATGACACGCTGGCAAGTGTGCATACAACGG
>CAZFJO010000295.1:0-4739 GCA_964518915.1 uncultured Saprospiraceae bacterium | reverse complement strand
GGAATCGGGAATTTCCAAGTTCTATTCGTCAATTCGATGGAAGAAGAATTGGCCTTTGATATGGACGACGGAGAGGTTACCATCAATGATGATGGGACAGACGATACATTTACCCTAGAGATGGACAGAGTTTCTGCAAGTGAGGGTTCTACCGTATGTCTTAATGTAGTTACAAGAAATTTTGACGATATAATATCCATGCAGTTTAACTTGACATGGGATGAGAGTGTAATAGACTTTAAAGAAATATCTTCTATTAATCTAGATGGACTAAATACAGGAAGCTTTAACCAACTAGAAAACAACGTCATCAGAATGATGTGGTCTTCATTTAATGGTTCAGGCATCGACGTTGCAGATAATACATCCTTGTTTCAGATATGTTTCGACGTGGTGGGAGATTGCAATTCGGAACCTTCCTCAGCCATTGATTATATTGAATTCGATGGAATAGGGATAGAGATTGTACGTGGAGCTACCTTGATGGCCATCGATCCTGTAAGACTAATTTCAGGCCAAGTAGACGTTACACCATGCGGTGTGAATTATGAAGTTGTCGATAGAGTGGATCCCAATTGTCCTGGTGAGGCTGGAGGCAGCATATCGGTAAGAGTATCTGGCGGTGACGATGATTGTGATTGTGAGTGGCTTGACTCGGATGGGAATGTAGTAAGTTCAGGAACCATCGGTGGAGGCAATTGCTCCTTACTAGGTCAGGAAGCTGGAATGTATACATTTAGAATAACCTGTTCTGGTATGGGTGAAATATTCTCTACTACTGAAACCATTATGGGAGCCGAAGCCATTGAGATCAGTGGCGCTGTCACAAGTGCAGCATGTGGTGGAACAGGAGATATAGCACTTACAGTAAGTGGTGGTAATGGAGGGTTTTCATATGCATGGACACCAGATCAAGGAAATACAGACAACCCGACAGGGCTTTCTACAGGATCATATACAGTCGTTGTAACCGATAGTGAAGGATGTACGGCGATGGAAACATTTACCATTAATGATGATGTAGATGACATATCCATTGCAGAACCAGATGTAGAAAATGCCACTTGTTTCGGAGATACAGATGGCTCTATCATGCTTACCATCAGCGGTGGATGTACGGACAGCAATGGTGGATATGATATCAGCTGGACAGATAGCGATGGCAATGCCCTAGACGGGGATGAACTTATAGTGAACCTTACAGGCGGAGACTACACAGTAGTTATTTCTGATGCAAGTAATCCAGCCTTGACTTTAACAAGAACGATAACAGTAGGATCAGCACCAGAGATTGTGATTACGGTAGCCTCGGTAACCAATGCAACAGACGGATCCAATGGAGAGATTGATATAGATGTAGCAGGTGGAGATGGTACGTATAGTTATGTATGGACACCAGATCAAGGAAATACTGATAATCCTACAGGTTTAGCAGAAGGAAACTATTCTGTTGTAGTAACAGATGGTGCTGGTTGTACCGCGATGCGCTCTGATATTACAGTAGGTGGAAACGATAACGTATCCTTCTCAGATGTAGAAGGATCAGATACGCCCTGTGCGGAATCTTGTGAAGGAACGATATCAGGAAGAGTTACAGCAGCCATATTTCCAGTGACGGTTTCTATATCAGTCACAGGAACAGGAAGCACTACTTTATCAGAAGCTGGGGATTTTTCATTTTCTGATCTTTGCCCAGGAGATTACATCCTTACATTTACGAATGGGAGTGGGGTAGATACTGAAGGTGGAGCAATATCAGTAGGTGAGCCTGACAAATTAACCATTATGGTTACTTCAGATGAAATCACCTGTGATATGGATGGAGGTAACACAGGAGCCATTGCTCCTATATTAAGTGGTGGCACAGGTTCTTATACCTATGAATGGAGTACGGGTGAGTCATCTTCTTCCATTGCTAACCTTAGTGAAGGCACATATAGCCTTCTCGTAACGGATGCCAATGGCTGTGAAGCACTTGCATCAGGAATCCGAGTCAACGATTGCGACGACCCTACTGGTAATTGCTACGATGGAATAACGGTTATTACGCCTAATGGCGATAATATAAACGACTTTTTAACCATACCATGTGCTGGTGATGCGCCTTCTAATTTAGGTGTATACAGTAGGTCTGGAATAAGAATATACTCAGAAGAAAACTACCTGGGTGGTTGGAATGGATTAGATTCTGGCGGCAATGAAGTTCCTGAAGGAGCGTACATGTGGGTGCTGGAAGTCAATAGAGATAATGCGCCTCGAGAATTGTATCGAGGAACGGTTACTGTATTGCGTGAGTTTTAATCTAATCTTATCATTAACTTAGAAATTAGAAATGCCTCGATATATGCATTTACTTAAAACAACATTGACACTGATAATTGCTGGTTTTTTCTTGAACCTCGTTCAAGGCCAACAGAGATACTTCGATGAAAGATCTGTGTACCAGCAGCATTATATATTTCCGGTATTGGTTAATCCTGGGGCAACCGGGATAGGTGATCACCAGACCCTTCTTCTTAATTATAGGAATTCCTGGGCATCGTTCGATGATTCTCCGAAAACAGTTACCCTGAATTTTCATGGGCCGATCGGAAATCGTTTAGGATTCGGAGCCATGTTGTTCCAGGATTCTTTCGGAGGTTTAGAATCTTCTAAGGGATCTATATCCTTGTCGTATACCATCGATTCACCGACTAATAAGATAGGCTTCGGTTTATCTACGGAATATATACAACATGTATTATCAGGAGGAGTACTTAATAATAGCGTAGTTAACCCTGAGGATTTTTTAATTCTACAGCGGTTAGACGGCAATCGTTTTTTCGATGCGGCGTTTGGCGTATATGGTATATATAATAAGCAGTTTAAGTATGGCTTGTCCTTACCGAGCTTGATCAGTTCTAAATTGAATTCTGAAGATGGACCTGCTGGAGAGCGGGATCTTGGTTACATCGTACATCTAGGTTATGAAACGATGCTTCCAGATTCTGATATTAAGATAGAGCCATCTATATTTATAAAAAGCTTGAATAATATTCCTACCCATGTAGACTTGAATGTAAGGCTATCCTTCCTTGAGGATAGATTTACAGGTGGCGTAGGGTATACGGTCGGAGCGCATCAGCAATTAGGTTTTATGATGGGTGCGGCGATCGGAGAGCTTAACTTCTACTACTCCTATGGCATCAGTACAAGAGAATTCCAGACTTATAACAATGGAGCTCATGAATTGACACTAGGATATAGTTTTAATAAGGCTAAAAAGACGACAAAAATTGAGGAAGAATCCTCAATTATGGAAAAGTAAATTATAGATTATTCTGACAAAGTACATGATATATATTATGATTTTTTATAATGCTTAAATTACCCAATCATTGTTATACATAAGCTTAGGCTATAATGTATCTTTGTCTTTGACGAATGTATGCCTTATTAAAGAATAAGGAACGAAAAACTCAATAACATAAAAAGACGGAAACTACACTTACGGATTTTACTCGATTTTAGTACCATAACAAAAAGACGACATTCAAGTAAATTCCTACCTTCTTTTTAATTAAAGACTACGACTCGACTAAGGTTAAAAAATTGGAGCACATGACATCTTGTGAGATGGATGTGGTGTGTGTGTGTGTTATTTAGGAAATATTATTAACCTGAAATAAAAATTTTTTAACCAAAACTCAATCTCATGAAAATTAATTATTACAAAACTACTAACCCGTTCCTATGGTGTATAGTGCTTTGTATGAGCTTGATCAGCGTGTCCGCTTTTGGACAGGCAGCATCCTTCTGTGATGGACAGGTTAACATCTCTGTAGATGTTAATTGTGAGTTCACAATCACAGCAGGGTTATTTACTGAAGGTTTACCTGAACCTGACGAAGTTGGTTTTTCATACCAATTTGGTCAAGCAGGATTTGAATCTGCAGTTTTTGCCCTTGGAGATCCTGTAAGCGCTGATGCAGACCTTAATGGTTGCGGCATATACACAGTTTCTGTTACTAATGCAACGGGAAATTCTTGTTGGGGAGTAGCCAACATTGAGGATAAGCTTCCTCCAGTTACTGAGCACAGTATGTGTACAGAGGATGCAGCTTGCGAGATTACTTGTATTGATTACGCTGCTGGAACAATTACTCCTGCCGGTGTATCTTTATTTACCGTAACTGAATGTGATGGTTACGAAGCTGCATTTGCTGGCGAAATTTACATCGAAAA
This sequence comes from uncultured Saprospiraceae bacterium, assembly GCA_964518915.1. GTDB lineage: Bacteria > Bacteroidota > Bacteroidia > Chitinophagales > Saprospiraceae > JABDLO01. The sequence goes on along the minus strand of CAZFJO010000295.1, from coordinate 515 downwards.
CGATGATTGTTTGTTACCAGACACATTGTTGCATCTTTATTCGTTTACGGATACCAAAGGTAACGTAGGTCTTGATACACTTGTGTATGAAGTAACTAAAGTTAGAGCTGCTGACCTTGTGTTCCCTGTCACTTATGACGGAGACTGTGGAGATTCTTCTTCTCCATCTAATACAGGTCTACCTACTGTTAACGGTACTGTATTCGAGTTTGGTCCTGACAATACAGCTCAGGTATGTGATCTTCTTGTAAAATATAAGGATCATGTATTGCCTGCTTGTAGAGAAGACGATCAGACTTCTTGTGATGCTTCTGTAAAGATCTTAAGAGAATGGTCAGTACTTGACTGGTGTACTTCTGAAGTGATCGATGAGACTCAGGTTATCCACCTTAAGGATGTTACTGCTCCAGTTGTAGACTTTATAGCTGGTGTTACAGTAAGTGTAGATCCATGGAGATGCTATGTAGATAGCTATACTTGGAATCCTACATCTTTTGAAACTTGTACTCCTGAGG
>CAZFJO010000294.1:0-4777 GCA_964518915.1 uncultured Saprospiraceae bacterium | reverse complement strand
GGTGCTTGCTCTTATGTATCTAAACGCAGCTCGCCTATTAAGGTTATGGAAGCCATTAATGTGGTAGCAGAAGGAGGAGCCTATATGTCTCCTGTCATTGCTAAAAAGATATCCACTTATTTTACTTCCCTTAAAAAGAAATCCAAGGTTGAACTTTCGGATAGGCAGAAGGAAGTTATAGAGCTTGTCGCACAGGGTATAAGTCAGACAGAAATCGGAAAGCGATTATTCATATCTCACAATACGGTTAAGACCCATGTAAAACGAATCTACGAATTGCTGAATATCAATAGTAAGGCAGACTTACTCAAGAAGTATTACGGCGGAGAAATTTAATTGTTTAATAGGGTAGGGTCATACCTTAAGGACTACTTCACACCCATCTTCCCAGTTTATCTGTAGCGAAGCATTAATCTTATTGGCTCTCATTTTCATATTAGACAAGCCGAGTCCGGAAGTATTAATCGATGAGGGATCTACGGATCCATTGTCTTTAATCCGGAGTTGGAGTTTGCCAGATTTTTCGTGCAGCCCGATGTTTACTAGATCACCGTTGCTGTATTTTAAAGCATTGGCAATGGCTTCTTTAAATATAAGGTAGATATTCTGCCTGACATCTGGCGCCAGCTTATGCTTTTGGGTGAAATCATCGTGCTTAAAGTCAAACTGGATTTTTCTTCCTTCGAACTGGTCGGCGAGATAATCGAGCATGCGATCTGCCAGACTCATGGTGTCGTCTTTCCTAGAATCAATCGCCCAGACGGTGTCTCTCATACGTTCCATAGCGGTGCGTGAGAGATCACTTACTTTGCTGAATTTTTCTTGATCTGCCTCTTCTGCCGTCATACTTATAACATCGGTCTGCCAGGCGAGAGAAGACAATAAGGTGCCTACATCATCGTGCAGGTCACTGGATATTTTAGTTCTTAACCTTTGGTAACGCAACAATTGATTGACCCTATATCGATACAGGCCATAAAAGATAGAAACGACTAAGCACCCATATAATAAGTAAGACCACCAGGTTGCGTACCAGGGTGGACGGATACGGAAGGGCTGTTCTGTAATCTCTTCACTCCATCTGCCTTCAGCTGATAGAGCCCGTGCCCTAAAAGTATAATTACCAGGATCTAGATTCGTGAAGTGTATGGTGTTTTCTTGACCCATATCTTCCCAGTCATCTGAAAAGCCTTGCAATTGATAGTACAAGGTTACATTTTTCAATTGGGCGTTGAGACAGCCCAACTCAAATCCAATGTTTCTTATCTCACTGCTTAGATCTAACGCTGGCTTATAATAAATGGACTGTGCGATGATATCTTCATGCTGTGAGGGATTTAGTTTTTCACGGTTGGAATATATTTCAGAGATCACAACATTAGATGGAGGAGCCATCCTATGAATTTCTTTAGGAGAAAAATGATAGGGTATTTTCCTATGGGTATAATAAATATTTCCTAGGCTGTCTGAAAAGCTTCCAGCATTGATGTGGAAGCGATTGAGATGTAAAGTAGAATATCGTGCTACAACGGTATCGTTCTGGATGTGGTGTATGCCATTGCTATTGGCCATCCACATATCACCATTCTCTCCTTCGTGCATACATAAAAAGGTGAATGTTTTATCGTCTTTTTTTTCAATATACTCGATGCTGTCATCTTTCGGATTCCATATGTTTAAACTTGTTTTTGTAGAGAAATAAATCCTTCCTGTTGATGGATTTTCATATATTTTATTAATTGAATTAGAGCTCAATTTGCCTTGAGTGAAATATTCTGCTTCCATATGGGACAAGGTGGTATCCATAGGGTTGTATATATAAACGCCGTTATCGGCTGTCGACAATGCAATCGTTCCATTTTTAAGTAAGCATAAATCGGTAGAGCGCTGGCTTGCAATGGTATCCATTCCTTTGATTCGTAAGAGTTGGTTAGGGTAGTGCCAGGTTTCTTTCTCTAGATCAAAGTAAGCAAGTTTAGCGGTAGTCCATATCCTCATCTGATCATCCTGGTTTATGGCTCTTATCCTACCATATCCGTTGAAATCATAAGTCTCGATGGCTTGATCAACTTGCTTACGAAATAATTTCTTTGAACGGTTTTCATAAAACCAGAATGCATTTTTAGTATCCCAAAATACAGGAGATACAACTTGATACATCCAATCTCTTTCTATTTCTTCGAATTCAGGGATCGGCGACTTCAATCCCATTACTTGTCGATAGTTGGACTTTTTTAGGATGAAACTAGAAGCTTGGCTTCCTCTTATGTCACCCATCACTTCTAGTAAATCGTCTAAGGTTCTCTGTTTAATGAAAGTATCTGTAACCATAGCATATCCGCCACCAAGAGCTTCTGTGGCATACCATAGACTGCCATCTTCTTCTGTGATGATTTCTGTAATGGGGCCTTCCGTTACAGTAGAATTGTTTTCTATATCATAAGCATGATGCGTCATGTGCTTGTTCTTAAAATTATACTGGATGAGTTGGTCATAGGTAGCCAGCCACATGTATCCTTTCTCATCGTAGTGAATCTTATAGATGTCTTCTTCTGAGAATAAGTTCATACTTGATATTTTCCTATCCTTTACAGAAAGGATTTCTATGGAAGAACTCGATTGATCTCCGTAGCCCATCCAGATGTTTCCTTCCGGTCCATACTCTATGCAGACCGGTTTTCTATCTAGAGGAATCAATTCTCCTTTACCTGGTATACGTAGGTCGGGAATATAGATTCCTTTAGATGTAATAAAAGCTAGCGGATTAGACCGACCGCCGATCGATCTATAAATCCCATCTTCTTTATGCGTTGCAGAATTGATGGGATGTCTGATAAATGTATTGCTTTTATAGTCGTATCGGACTATTCCATGGTGTTCTGTTCCGACCCACAATTGCCCGAGACTGTCAGACCGCAAGGTATTGATGTGAGAACTTGGAACTTGATCTATATCATTACCGATCTCTATATAGTCGAATATGTCTTTTCTAGGAAAGTAGCGTATGAGGCCTTGGTTGAGCGTTCCGATCCATATGGTTCCATCTCTATCCTGTTCCATACAAGAAAGGGCAGCTGCTAGGATGGACGTAGTATCCTGCTGGCTGGGTTTAAAGATCTTCATTTCATAGCCGTTCCATCGATTCAGCCCATCTATGGAAGCAATCCAGATGAATCCGGAAGAATCTTTCAGTATACTTCCATCGGAATAGGATCCCTGGTTGCTGATGTTGGTGTTGTTTTTATTTAACCGAAAAAACTCTAGATCTTGCGATTTAAGGACGCCAAAACATAGATGAAGGCACAATATTACGATTACTGTTCTTGTCGGTTTTCTCACTTGGGGCTCAGATGATTTTTCTTGCAGCACATAAGTCTAAATATGTTTTTATATAATCAGTTGCGTACTTGATTTAATGGGAAAGTAATGAATAATTGATTGATGTCGGTCTTTATAAGACCTTTATTTTTCACGATAGTCTCCTTCACGCGACCTGAAATATTCATTAAAGTATCACAAGATTTTCCAGCCATGCATAAGGATATGATTCTGGTTGTATGATTCAAGTTAAGGGTTAATGTGTCAGGTGTATAATGGTGGTTGTTTATGTAACTCAGTATCGATAACAATAGGTGTTGTCCTTCAGGAGATATCTTCAGATTCAGAAAGGGTTGATTCGCTTTAATTTCTGCAGGGGTTTTAGCTATCAATAATTTAGCTAGCATCCAATTAGAAACGATGTCTACAAGGGCCTGACCTGATACCGGCTTATGTATCTGATTCATACTGCGGATATCAAGTAAGTGGGCAACAGCAAGCCATTGACTTTTAGTGGTTTCTTTCTTCTGGTTGAGGACGGTCGTCCAACCTAGAAATAAATCATTACGCAGTTCATTCTGTTGCTGAAAACCATCTGATTGAGAAAACATAAATTGATTTTGCTTGAGCTTTATAAGCCATTGAAAGGTCAGTAAGACCATGATGGTGATGCTCAAGTATATCATTAATACGGTCATTTCAGATGGCTGATTTTTATATCATGAGTACGTTTAAAAAAATAGGATTATAACTATAAGGCTCGCCCTCGTATCTAGTTGTTTTCTTTTTTAAGGAAGAGCTAGATTTTAGTCTTCAGTTTCTGCGCTAGCTGTTGTGGAAGATACAAGAGAGGCTAGGGTAGCTTCAATCTGAGCCATTCTTGCCTCTTGAGCGGCATGCTCTTTTTCCAGTCGTGCAATTTTTTCATTTTGTGATTCAAGAATCTGCTTCTGTTGTTCAATGATGGTCTGTTGTTTCTGAATTGCGGCGATGGCTACAACGCTTAGCCCTGCATAGTTTACCGTATACATATCGTCTTCGTTATCTGGCTTAACGACAAATTCTGGATAAACCTTCTCTAGGTCTTGTGCGATAAAGCCTATATGTTCCTTATTATTGACGTCGCTGATATACTCATATCTCATAGGACGAAGTTTGCTGAATTGTTCTACATCTAAATCGAAATCTCTTATTTCCTCTTTTAATCTACGGTCTGAAGTGCCGGAATAAGCCCCCGTATGAAAATCAAAAGTTCCTTTAAGTGTAACAGCTGCACCACTGCCCCCTTTGTTGTATAAGTTTAGGTTTCCATTATGTCTCACGAGCCATCTATTATCTGAATTAGATCTTATAATTTCTAATCCACCTTCACTATTGCTTTTAATGGAAAGCTTACTCTCAGGATTGTCGTCACCTATACCTATATTTCCGCCAGGTTGTTGTAAGACTATATTTTTAC
>CAZFJO010000293.1:2275-4791 GCA_964518915.1 uncultured Saprospiraceae bacterium | reverse complement strand
GTAGCACTGATTCCTACACATATCAGCTCTTGAAGGTTAAATGCATCTGCAGTTCTAAACAACGAACCGATATTCAAGGCAGATCTGATATTATCCGCAACGAGTATGATCTCATTTTTCTTCTGCTTCTTGAATGCATCAACATCCAACCTTCCCAGTTCCTCCAGCGATAACTTCCTCCTGTCCATGTTATTTTCTAGAATGCGTGATTGCAGCCTGAACGAAGGAAACAAACAATGGATGTGGGTTCTCAACCGTACTTTTTAATTCAGGATGATACTGTACGCCTATAAAATGTGGGTGGCTTTCGATTTCTATGATTTCAACCAAATTGCTTTTGGGATTTATTCCCGTAGCAATCATACCATTTTCCTCCATCTGCTTAAGGTACTTGTTGTTAAATTCATACCGATGTCTGTGGCGCTCATCAATTAGACCCTTCTTATACGTCTTATACGCGAGTGAGGTCCTAGATATCTTACATGGATACGTTCCTAGTCTCATCGTTCCTCCTTTAGTCGTAATCCTCTTCTGATCTTCCATAAGATCGATGACAGGATGAGCTGATTTAGATTTTACTTCTGTGGAAGCAGCGTCTTTTAGTCCGACTACATTCCTGAAAAATTCCACAACTGCACATTGCATACCTAGACATATCCCGAAGAAAGGAATCTCATTTTCTCTGACATACTTTATGGCGTTTAATTTACCTCTTACGCCTCTTTCTCCGAATCCAGGTGCCACCAGTATACCATCTAGGTTTTCTAAAACTTTTAATGAGCTCTTACTGTCTAGTGACTCTGAGTGAATAGGTACCACCTGTACTCTGCATTCATTGATTGCGCCTGCATGGATGAATGATTCATAGATGGACTTATAAGCGTCTGGGAGTTCATTGTACTTGCCTACTAGGCCTATCTTAACTTCTGTCGTTGGGTTTTTCAATTTCCCCAAAAACTCCTTCCAGCGTGTCAGGTCTGGCTTTACTTTGTTCTTAATCTTCAAGCTTTTAAGAACAATCTTATCAAGCTTTTCTTTTAGCATCAATAAGGGTACGTCATAAATCGTTTCAGCGTCTATTGCCTCAATTACCGCTTGGGGCTGGACATTGCAGAAAAGCGCTAATTTTTCCCTTATTTCTTTGGTAATAGGATGCTCAGTTCTACAGATTAGAATATCTGGTTGGATTCCTGTCTGGAGTAATTCCTTTACACTGTGCTGTGTAGGCTTGGTTTTCAATTCCTTAGCAGCGCTCAAGTATGGGATCAATGTAAGGTGCATGCATAGAGAATTGTCTTCTCCTAAGTCTCTTTTTAATTGCCTTACTGCCTCTAAGTAGGGTAAGGATTCGATATCACCTACGGTACCTCCCAATTCAGTAATGACTACATCTAAGTCCTGTACAGTAGGCAACAGGGTCATTCTGCGCTTAATCTCATCCGTGATGTGAGGAATGATCTGAACGGTTTTACCTAGGTAATCTCCTGCGCGTTCTTTATTAATTACCGTCTGATATATACGGCCTGTAGTCACGTTGTTAGATTGAGAGGTAGGCACATTAAGGAATCGTTCATAGTGTCCGAGGTCCAGATCTGTCTCAGCACCATCATCCGTTACGAAACATTCTCCATGCTCATAAGGGTTAAGTGTTCCTGGATCGACATTGATATATGGATCGAATTTCTGTATGCTTACCTTGAGTCCTCTTGCTTGAAGAATTTTAGCCAGTGAGGAAGATATGATTCCTTTTCCGAGGGATGAGGTTACTCCACCCGTAACGAAAATGTATTTAGTCATCTTAATTTTAGATTGTTTCATTACGGGATACAAAGATAGAAATATCTGTCATCTAATCTCTACTTAAGGAAATCTCTTTTCATTTCCATTGATAAAATCCTATAGTATATTTCATTCATTATAGGATGACTGGCTTTCTAAACCAGCCTACAATTAAGGTGTACTACCCTTCTTAGATTTTAGAGATATTATGGAAGCTTTCTAAGTATTCGTTGTGTAATCTCTTCTGGTGTCCCTGAACTTCTAACAACAATATCTGCCTGACTATAATACATTCTTCTCTTCTTGAGGTGAGTCTTGATATAGGTCTTCAACTCTGTTTCCGTCTTTCCTGAAACGAGAGGTCTATGCGTGTCACGGGATACTCTTTCGTATATGGTTTTATGCGAAGCTGACAAGTACACGGTTACACTTGACTGCTTCATCTGTTCCATATTATCATTAAAGCAAGGTGTACCTCCACCCGTGGCAATGATCGCTTTCTTATTATCCATGATGAGCCGATTCAAGCTTTCTTTCTCAAGATTCCTGAAATATTGTTCACCGCTATCCGCAAATATTTCTGTGATAGAAGTACCATACTGCTCTTCAATAAAATAGTCCATATCGATGAATGGGCTGTTTAACTCTTGGGCAAGAACCTTTCCTACTGTCGTTTTTCCTGCGCCCATATATCCTATAAGAAATATCCGCATAACCCTTTACTTCTGTGGAGGACG
>CAZFJO010000293.1:0-2175 GCA_964518915.1 uncultured Saprospiraceae bacterium | reverse complement strand
GTACCTCGAGCGAAAAAATTAGTGCCAGCCAGACTTGCTATGGTTATTAAATAGCCTTGTGTATTTTTTAAGGAAGACATCGTTGCCTTTACGGTATAAAAGACACCTGTTAGGTTGATGTCAATGGTATCGTTCCACTGGTCTATCGTTAACTCTTGAATGGGTGCGAAGTGTCCTATACCAGCATTGGCGATTACAACATCAATATTTCCCCAGTCGGATTCTACAGATGTTACCGCATCCACCATATCAGAATATGATCGAACATCCACTGCAATTGTTTTTAAATCAGAACCTGCTGATAAATCACCCTCTGCATTCGTTAAGCTTTCTTGCGACCTTCCTGTTATGCATACTTTATATCCTATGCTTAAGAGAGATCTTGCTACTTCTAGGCCTATGCCTTTGCTTCCACCCGTAATCAATGCTACTTTCTTCATATACTTTCTTTTATAAGTTTCAGACAAATGTAAAAGAAAGATGGCCATTCTAAAACTTTTAAAGAATGGCCATTTTTGTTGAACTATATAAATATAATCGTTATCGTCATTATGGTGATTACGAAGACGGTCTCATAGTTGTCTTTTTAGAATAGTATACCACATCCGATTTCGATGCGCTTGAATAAAATATCATCGGCAATTCTTGTTTCTCCTGCTGTACTACGGTAATCTGATTTCTGTACTTTGACACCCGCATATATATTAAACATGGTGTCACCTGAAGCCAATCTAAATCCACCTCCTACATTCCACATCAATCCACCATCTGCTTCTACCTGTCCGACATCAGCATCCTTAATGGCCCAGGCATAACCTGTTCTAGCATACAGAAAAGGCGTCTTGTCTTGACCCAGCAGATATGATCTTACAGTGAGGAAAGTAGGAATTATATTGTACCCTTCTGAAGCATAATAATTATCGACACCTAGACCTAGACCTACAGAAAACAATCGATGAAAACCCCACATACCTTCATAACCCACAGAAAAGCCAGAATGACTATTGCCATTAAGCAATGATATTCCTACATGGCTCATAAATCCTTTTTCCTTAAAGCGATATGGAGTCTCAATCACTTTTACCGTTTCTAGCCTCTTAATCATTGCTATATCTAGAAAGACTTTTCCGCCATATCCCATCGAGATCGTTGCTCCTTTTACAGGATCGTAGTCCATTAACTTGCCATGGATCTTGTGCCCATTCTCAAGGAAGACAATCACATCATCTAGTGTATCCTGGGCCGTAGCCGAGAAAGTGATCAATGAGCTATTTAAAACAAGGAGTAATATTTTGAGTGAATTCATGATGTAAATCTTAGTAAAAGTGAACTGATTCTATTTTCTGGAAACAGGAATGTGGCTTCTTACCTTCACGTCAGCTGGATCGGTTGTATTAATAATATAGAATCCTGCATCTCCAGTCACGAATACATCATTATTATCCATGGCAATCATATCATACCCAGGTATATCTTGCATCAGCGCTACTTTCGTAGGATTCTTGAGATCTGAGGCATCAAGTAATTGAGTACCATTGATCCCCTCTCCTACATAGAGTCTATTGTTTCTGTATGATAATCCATGCGGGTTTTTCATATCGATGGTCTTCAATAACTTAGGTCTAGAAAGGTTAGAAACATCAACCACTTCTAGCTGATTGACGAAGCCTTGGCATTCAGAACCATCTCGAAGCGTAACATACGCTATATCGTCTTGTACGATGACTGGATCACAAGCATTTGCATGACTGAATGTAGACTGAAGAAATGGAGCATCAGGATTGCTTATGTCGAATATGAACATACCAGAATTAGAACCAATAAAAAGGTTGTCCTTGTATGGGAAAATCGTCTCAATTCCCCATCCTATAGACTTAGTCGCTACTTTTTCTAATGCTCCATCAGCGATATTCCATGTGGATAAATCCGCATGATTAACCGTGTACAGATTGTCTTTAGAAATCGTAAATCGAGCGAATGAACCTCCTGTTCCTGCATCTCCTCCACTAGAGGCTACGTCAGCATCAAAAAACTCAGCGCCTACATCATTAGCTAAAAAAAATACATCTCCTTCGAAAAATCGCTGTTGTCCGAAATTGCGATTGTTACAATCTATAATTCTGGTCTGTGGAGATCGTGTACTATAAGCATAGACAAGTCTGTTTTCTCCTATAT
>CAZFJO010000292.1:0-4812 GCA_964518915.1 uncultured Saprospiraceae bacterium | reverse complement strand
AATTGACAGTGTACTGACTGAAACCTGCAGGCACTGGATCGAGCACAGGATTCTGCGCTGTCGGATCGTCTAGATTCGTTACAGGTGTCCACATAAAACCAGAACCTCCGGCAGGCCCACCTAGCATGACCATACCTCCTTCACATCCGGCAAGAGGTACTTCGTCCATATTGGATGGAAAGACCGTGATTTCTACCGTATCATACGTAAAGCAATTTCCAAATGAAGTTCTTAAGGCATACTCCAGTACAATGTCAGAACCGGTATTATTAGTCAACATAAAATCAGTCGGGCTTTCCATATCATCCGCTAAGGCTGCAAGAGGTGCACCTCCTATTGAAATCCACTGGTAATCATAATCGTCAATATTTCCTGGACCAACTGTTATTACTTCTTCTGAGCATACACTTACTTCCATTTCAAAATCATTGACTATTTCAATCTGAGTCTGATTGGAAGTTTCCAGATTACAAGCACATGTCGTCTCTGGATTTATTACTGCTAGCACCTTACATAAGCCGGTAGGCTCGATCGATATGGAACCTGTATAAAACACCATTCCTCCTACAGAGATATCTACATTTTCAGAAGCTGTTGCTACTAGAACATCGACCATAGGATCAAGGAAACCATCCATATCTTCATCAGAATAAAACTCAATATTAAGGGGCACAGAACTAGACTGCGGTACCAAACCATTATTCATCACTTTAATATTGTACTCTAGAGTTGCTGCTGAAGGAGGCATTGTGGTTAGCTGCAATTCTGTACTTATGATGGCTAAATCAGGTTTCTCGATATTAATCGTTACTTCATCATCTCCACTCAATACACCTATAGAGCACATTACAGGACCACAGTCCGCATTGGTTGCAGAAAAAGTCTGCACGAGCATTTCTTGATTTCCACAAGCTTGGCCTACATCATTGGCCATGATCTTAATCGAAAAGGTAATGATATCGCCATTGACTAAGCCTTCTTCTATCGGCCAGATAAGAAAGTCTTGTCCGTTATTATTCATCTCAATAGGCGCATCTGCAGTTGCATTAGCTCCAGGTGCATAAGACATATCAACATAGGATATTCCTTCTGGCAGCGTAATCTCAATCGTATCCATATCACCTGTCATCGTACCAGGATCGGCATCAATAGCCATACTTAGGTCTACCACTGCCATATCAGCGTTACATGGGTTAAGAGTAATATTATCCAGTGCTATATTTATATCATACTCTGGTAGCAAGTCTGTGATAAAGACTCTAGGACCATTGTTCCTAGCTGTAGGAAGTCTATCGTCACATGTATTCCTAGCACGGGTTCTATATCTCGGTCTTGATCCAGATCTGTAATTGCAATCTGTAACTGCTTGCCATCGAAGCAAGATCACACTCTCATTGGTTCCGAAACCAGGTATACCTATTAAACCTACTGAATCCAGAACCTCATCCAGTTCTGATACATTGATTTCCCAATTGTTATCGAACCCATTGATCGGATCTTGAACAAACATAAACATACTTTCTCCACTAAAGGGTACTGGATATGCTATTTCGAAAGACCCGGGTTCATAAATCATACCTGTAGGGAGGGTGAAATCAAATCTTATATCTTTTACATTTCCCAATTCTGTAGAAGTGATTCTATATAAGAAATCAACGGTATCGCACAGATCTACCTCGAACCTAGCAGTAGGCTGGACAATCGTTCCACTGAATGCAGCACTCTGTGTAAAAAAGTCGATTGATGATGGATTCTGACAAGTCGCTTCTACAACAGTAGCTGGATAATCATCACAATCCCATCCTGCATCAAAGACTAAGGTCTGTGGATCACAATTGGTGATATTGACACATATCTCGAATTCCCTGCTTGCTCCTGGAGTAGTAGTACCTATTTCATACATTCCGAAATCCGTCGGCATCACTTCCATTCCAGTGGAAACTTCTGTAAATGACTGAACAACAAGACCACCTGTAATGGCATCAATGTTAACCCAAGAAAATGGGGCATTGATACCAGAAGCATTTTGAACTTCAATGGTTACACATGCCATGGGTTCAGACAAAGAAACAATAGGAGATGAAGTAGAAGCAATGATCTCAGGTCCACCTAGGTACCTAAACTCACCTGTTGTTACAGGTGTCTGAAGGGTATCTTGACAGAAAACATTATCATCTACATCCGCTGTAAAAGTAGATGAAGCTACATAGGCGTCTGCTGGAGACGGATTGGCAACACTCATACAATTCCCTTTAATGGCAGGGTTAATCGTTATGTCGAATCCATTATCTATGCCCTTATCAGAAATCTCATCTACAGTTCCTATTAAAGAATTAAGATAATCTTGGATCATAAAACATAAAGTATCTCCTGAAACATTAAAAAATGTTGTGGGGATAGTGCCCTGTGCATCAGATGGTAGGTTGAGTATAGTATTATCCGGTCCGACTCGTTGAGTCAAGGTAAACCCAAATTCCTCCAGGTCATATTGGAATTCTGGAGGCTTAACAAAAGTGTATTTCTGCGGTACACCTGGACTTCTAATCTCATTACAAAACTCATCAAACCCTAACGATCCAAAACTTAGTATTTCTCTTACGGAAAAATTAGATGCATCACAACCTCCAAAATTCCTTCCTTGTATATTTACTGTTTCTTCACTTCTTAGTCCTACTTGATTTAAAGTCTCTATTTCGAAATTACATGAAAACTCAGTACCCATTCCATAATCTGCGTCACTTACATACCAGTTAGTCTGGATTACTTGTGCTTCTGATATGACATTACCGATGTCTTCCTTAGTTGTGTAATGCACATTGAGACATACTACATCTCCATCTTGGTAGGTAAATCCAGCAAAATCTGAACAACCCAATCCTGTCATCGATCCAGCAGACAGATTCGTAACTAAGGATTGCATATCTGCAAACTGACTCAAGGCGGTACATGTAAAAGTGGTTCCTCCCCTTGTGACCGAAAAGTCTCCGCCTAATACGGTAAAGTCTGTCGTTCCTAATGGCATTTCTAAAAATGAAAATTCCCAATTATTGGCCCCAGTATCATTGATTTCACCCTTTAGTTCTGCAAGGAGTGTATCACCTGCGACGAATCTTTTTCCCTTAGCAGTAGTCGCGTCTGCAAGCGTCACACCATCATCCGCAACTCCATCATTGTCAGCATCCAACAAGCAATAATTTGTCCTGTTAATGTCGAAATCTGTGACTGTCAACCCATCACATGGACCACAAGGAGGACAATCGTAAATTACATTAAAGTTTTCTTGACAAGTGACATTAGGTGTACATGACACTGGACACCCTAGATCTAAAACTGCATCTAAGGTTACCATTTCAGTTATGGGGCATCCTTGTTTCGTTCCACACGCAATATCATAACAAAACTCCAGCGTTCCTCCTATGCTCCTTACTATCTCAAATGTATTCGTATTTGCCACGTCGGGTGTATTCATCCAGTTTTCATTCTCAATAGAAACAGTATTTACAGTCCCGCTGGCATTGGTATGAGTGACATCGTTGATATGGATTCCGCAACCTGCATTGATAGTAACAATGACTTTAGCGTCTGGATATTCAGCCCGGAATTCATCCGATAACCAAGTATTTCCACCTGAAGTAATCTGGTAAGTAAAACACCCAGCTCCTCCAGCCGCAAATGATTCTCCCTCAAAGAAGCCTAGTAAGCTAGCATTAAATCCTTGAAAATTGACTCCTGAAGTATTGAAAAACTCTACATCACAAGGATCTGTATACGTTACTTGGGGTATGGATGAAGCATAAATTTCTCTTACTGTACATGCCCTACAATCACAACCATGCACAATTTCATATGTAAAGTAAGCCGAATCTCCGGGCATAAGCATTATATCATCGAAAAACGCTTCTGTTCTTCTTGCCAGTCCAGGGCCTGTGGCGCATTGTCCGTTAACACCTGCTGCTCCAGAGGCATTGACTGTACCCATAGCCATACCCATCACTGGAGCTCCCATGAGATCATTTATCCTCATCTCTAAACTATTTACATCGATGGCCCCAGGATTTCCTCCTTGTTCTATATTTAACTTTATGTCTTGTGCTATATTATTTCCTGTATTGTTAATCTTAACCGTATACTGCGTCGCTTCAGAAGCATAACAAGCTGGTCGTACTTGATCTTCAACGGTTAAAACCAAATTTGGAATGGCCAAGCCGAAATCTACTCCCGTTGTTCCTTCTGAAGGCCCATTCTCATCCACACATATCGGCATTCCATTACACCCATAATAGACACCTCTTCCTATCGGATCAATGGTCCCAAACTGACAATCTGTTCCTTCCCATACTTCACAAAAAAGTAAAAATTCAAATTCTTCAAATAAGGTGTCTCCATCTGGTAATGGAGGATCCCCGAAAGTAGCCGCCATAATTGCATCTGCATCAACCAGATAAAAAACGGTATCTCCGTTGGTTCCTAAAACATCAAGAGACATTCCGTTGATTAAAACATCTTGAATTTCTACAGCTCTATTGGGCGCAGCTTCTGGTTGAACAACGAAGTAAACAAAATCACTGACAGTTCCCATGCCCCCATTGGTCACCATTGCTTTTATGGTGTCCGCAACACCTAAAATTGCACCAAAGACGTTTTCTTCTGGATCTAAATTTCCTTCGGCGTCAGGTAATACGGTCAATACTGCTTCTCTTACTAAAATAGAAGAAGACTCTCCGAATGACATATCTGGGTCTCCCTCACATAGTGGGTCGAAAAATGCGTTGACTAGAATTTCGAATTGACCATCTGGAAATCCACATGCCA
>CAZFJO010000291.1:0-4822 GCA_964518915.1 uncultured Saprospiraceae bacterium | reverse complement strand
ATAAGGTACTGAACATAGATAAGGTTTCTGTTGCTGGACAAGGGATGAAGTACAGCGATATCCGAGATATGCTGAGAGCAGAAGGAAAAGAATCGATAGCCCTAGATTTACTTAGAGGTAATGAAATAATAGAAACGAGTATATCTCCAGAAAAGATAAACTTACAATCTTCTAAAATTGCTTATACATTAAAGGAAGGTGTCGGCTATATTAAAGTGGACCGGTTTAGTTCTAATACGTATAAGGAGTTTATGGAAGGGCTAGAGGTACTGGCTGAAAAGGAAAAAATCAAGCACTTAGTAATAGATTTAAGGGATAATCCAGGGGGATACTTGCCTGAAGCGATTAATATTCTGAGTCAACTATTCGACGAAAAAGAAAAGTTACTGGTGTATACAGAAGGTAAGAGTGAAAAGAAACTTGAATACAAGACAACAGGAAAAAATTTCTTTCCGATAGACAAGATTGCCGTTCTGATTAATGAATCATCTGCCTCTGGATCAGAAATTATAGCGGGAGCTATTCAGGACTGGGATAGGGGAGTCATTATAGGAAGGAGATCTTACGGGAAGGGATTGGTGCAGGAGCAGTACCCGCTTAGAAATGGTGGCGCTATCCGATTGACCATATCCAGATATTTCACGCCATCAGGAAGATCGATTCAGCGTCCGTACGATAATTTGTCAGACTACCAGGATGATATAGATGCCAGACATACGTCAGGAGAACTTTATGATCTCGATAAGTATCTCTTAACCGATTCTACTGAATATAAGACAATGAACCTAGCCAGAAGTATGTATGGCGGTGGCGGTATTATACCGGATGTGTACATTCCATTAGATTCAACAATCTACCATGATTATATGTCTTATCTGGAAGATTATATTCCAGAGTACGTATTTCAGAACAGAGAAAAAGGCTGGACCTATGGCAAGGAAAGAATTGTCGTAGATGAATTCCTAGATTATGTTGAGAAGAAGAACCCAGACATAAGAAACAGAGATTCTCTTGACAGAATCGAACTGATTAAACGTATCAGAAGCCAACTCGCCTATCAGGAGTTAGGAGAACTAGAAAGAGAGAAAGTTCTAAACGAGTCAGATCCATTTATAGAAGAAGCATTGAAATATACGCTGTCTTCTATAGGAATGGCAAGTTATATAGACATCCACTAGGTGCGCAGAAATATCAATTCCCCTTTTTTATCATAACTGGCAATAATCGATGGAGAATTCTTTTCTACGATTTCTCTTTTATGCCTACATACATAATCTACCTGATCCACTACTTCTTGATTGATGTCTGAAAACGACTCAGGAAAAGGCTGTCCTGAAAGGTTAGCACTTGTGGAGATTATCGGATTCCCTAGTAGATCAATGACCGTTTTACTGAAAGGATCATTCGTAATTCTTATGCCGACGCTTCCATCAGACGAAATGGCATAAGGTGGCAGGTTTTTCGATTTCGGGTAAATTATGGAAAGGGGTTTTTTATGGTATACAAGCAGTGTCTCGATGCGAGGGTGCATCCGGTCGACATATTGTTTTACCATTGCAATACTGCTCGCGAGCAATAAGAATGGCTTTTCAGGTTTTCTGCCTTTAATATTGTATATCCTGTTTAATCCTTTTTCACTAAAGACATTACACCCGAGTCCCCATATAGTATCCGTAGGGTATAAGATTACCCCGTCATTTTCTAGAACCCCTATAATATCATGCATCTTGTCGTCAAATACCATGTACCTTTACACTTAGATCTATAAAATTTTCGTTATTCACATATATGATATGAGATCAGAATAACGCACTTAAATGGGGAAAGATTATTGCTGAGGCAAATTTATTGATAAATAGTTAAAATCAAAGATTACTTGAGGTAATATTATATTAATTTTTAATATGTTTATTTTGATTCTAATCATTATGAAATTTTAATGGATGTCTTGCTGCTTGAAAGTCGAGTATAAGTACATCCAGTAGAGAGGGTCAGCCGATCTTCACTTAAGAAGGTTAATTGGTTGATTTTCAAGTATTTGCGCTATTTTTTAAAGTATAGACTTAAGAAATCATTATGATTAAATGAAAATAATCGAATATAATTGTCGGCTTTCATATGTTTATACCTTGAGTGTATCGTTAAATTTGAGTAAGTTATCCAACGAAAAGAGAATTAACCTTGTCTATAAAAATAATAGGAACGATAAAAAGTAAAATTGTGCTGCAGAAAATTGGATTCATTATAGCATTCTTTTTTTTCATCATACATCAGAATTCAGCTAGACACATAGTCGGAGGAGATGTTCAATACGAGTGCTTGAGTATAGACACCATTAATGGTACTTCCACTTACCTTATTACTTTTTCTATGTACAGAGATGCTGCCGCTGCTAATGCCGCAGGCTTTGACAATGATGCCACATTTGGTGTTTTCGTAGGAAATGAATCTTCGGGGAGCTTTTTTAGAGGAGTCAATAATATTCCAGTACAAGATATATCTAGAATAACAGAAGTAGGATCGAATCCATGCATCATAGTCCCTCCGGGTGTGCGTGTTGAAAAAGGCATTTATCGTTTCGAACTTACCCTGCCTATTTTAGAAGATGAAAGTTATATGATTGCTTATCAACGCTGTTGTAGAAATGTGACTATCAACAATATTGTAAGACCGGAAGAAAAAGGTGCTGCTTTTACTGTTGAGATAAGTCCTACATCTCAGATAAGCTGTAATAATTCTCCTGTGTTTAATTTATTCCCTCCCATAGTAATCTGCTTGGGTGAGGAAGTGAATTTCGATCATGGAGCCACAGATGCTGAAGGAGATCAACTTGTGTATGAATTCTGTGCACCTCTAACGGCTGGAGGCCAGGACGGTGTGAATGGTGGAGACCCTAATAGTTGTACAGGGGTAAGACCAGACCCTAATCGATGTCTTCCTCCGTTCGAAGAAGTACAATTTGTTTTACCTCGTTTCAGTTCGGTTAATCCACTTGGTGGATCACCTCAGATCACCATAAACCCTACCACTGGTAGAATCAATGGAATACCTAATGTCGAAGGTCAGTTCGTAGTCGGTGTCTGTGTAAAGGAATTTAGAGATGGAGAATTAATCGGAGCAATAAGAAGAGATTTTCAGTTTAATGTTGCTCCATGCGAACAGACCGTAGTGGCTGATATTGCAGCAACTGCGGATTTAGGCCCTCAGATGCATGAAGTTGTCTCTTGTGGTGAAACCACCATTGATTTTGTTAACGAGAGTTTCGAAGAAGCTAATATTATTTCCTATGAATGGAATTTTAATATAGATGGTGAAGATGTAATTAAAACCTCTCGAGATGCATCCTATGCCTTTCCTGGTCTAGGCTTTTATACAGGAACAATGATTATTAATAAGAATACAGAGTGCGCAGATACTGCAAGTATTGAAGTAAATATATTTCCAGATATAGAAGCGGACTTTTCCTTTAGCTATGATACGTGTGTTTCAGGACCTGTGCAATTTATAGATTTGTCTAGTAGTGGTGCGGGACCCATTGTCAACTGGGAATGGACTTTTCAGGATAGTTTAACAGCAGATATTCAGTTTGCTGAACATCAGTTCAGTACTCCAGGAGAAAAGGCGGTAACACTCGTTGTAGAAGATTCTAATCAATGTAGTGACACCATAGTCTCCTCTATATTATGGCAACCAGCACCTTCTACCATCATTGTAGAGCCTACCAGTTTTATTGGTTGCGCTCCCGCCAATATATTATTCAACAATTTAACATCACCTATAGATTCTACCTATCTAATTGAATGGGATTTCGGAGATGGGTCAGATGGGAGTGGAGAAATTAGTCCATTTCATGTTTTTAATGAAGAAGGGAGATATGATGTATCCATTGAAATTACTACTCCGATAGGCTGTACAACTTCTACGATTTTTAGAGATTGGATTCTTATTGAACCTAAGCCTACTGCTGGTTTTACCTTTACTCCAGAGACTCCTTCTAGCTTCAATAAAGAATTGACTTTTACGGATGTTTCTGAAGGCGCCACAGGTTATCAATATATTTTTGATGACCTAGGAGTTTCATTTGACAGCGATCCGATTTTTCTATTCCCAGATACAGGTATATATGTGGTTCAGCAAGTCGTGGTTAATGAGTACAGTTGTACAGACACTATGACGGCAATTATCGACATTGCTCCTACGACTAATATCATTATGCCTACTGCTTTCACGCCTAATAACGATGCATTAAACGATGTATTTATAGGATTGGGGTTAAATGATGGCGTATCAGATTATGAATTTAATATTTTTAATAGGTGGGGAGAGAAAGTTTTTGGTACGGATGATACTTCCATAGGATGGAATGGAAAAAAGAACAATTCAGGAAGAGAATCGCCGAGTGGAGTCTATGTTTTCGTGATAGATTACATAACCTCGAGAGGAAAAAATGAACAGATTAAAGGACATGTGACCTTAGTGAGATAAAGGGCATCGTACATTGAAGGAATCGGATTAAATATTTCGGTCTTGTTATCAGCAAGTTTAAAACTTCCTATTATTGTGTTTCAAGCAATTTCAATTGGTTTAGAAGGGGGTACACTTCGGTAATTAATCTATAATAGTATAAATATTGAATTAAAAGGAGTCATTGAGTGAATGCATTCATTTATAGGTGTTTATGAATGTGAATTCTTCTTTTTTATACCTAAAATTCCAGAAGAAAGGCATAAAGAAGGCCCATTAACCATTAAGTGAAATCTTACAATAAATAAATTGTAGGTTTACTTGTTGAATAATAAATAAAATCAGTTATCTTTGCACT
>CAZFJO010000290.1:0-4826 GCA_964518915.1 uncultured Saprospiraceae bacterium | reverse complement strand
CTGAGTCTTTATCACCTGAACAATCCTTGTCAGAAATTGCAGGATTTGAAGGTTTGTTAAATACGGCCTATAGACGTGTGCACCTTTTTGGGTGGATGGGTCAGAATGGAATTGTCAATCCAGAAATAATGGCTGACAATCTTGATTTCAATAACCGTACAGGTAGATTTGAGAACAACTATGTAAATGCCATCAGATCTCATATGGGACGATGGGGTTTATATGTAGGAATTAATAACTTAAATACCATTATCGGACAGATAGATGGCCTTACTGATCTTACAGCGGATGAAACGGCTCTTCAGAATCAGATAAAAGGAGAATCACTTCTTTTAAGAGGACTTTACTACCACGAGTTAGCTAAGGTTTATGGTTATGAGCCTGGTAGAGAAGTTAGTGGCTTTAATTTAGCTGTTCCGTTAATTGTAACGCCCACAACGACAGTGACAGATGCTTTTAATTTTCAACCAAGAGCAACGAATACAGAAATTTACAGTCAGATTACTTCTGACTTGAATGCTGCTATCGGACTTCTTGGAGCTACGGCTAATGCCCCTTTCAAGGCGACTAAGTCTTCTGCACAAGCGTTACTATCACGTGTATTATTATATGCTGGTGACTATGGTGGTGCTGCTTCTAATGCAATGGCTGCCATTAATGGATCTGGTATAGAATTAATTTCTGATAGAGGAGAATATTTTGATTCTTGGTTCGCTTCGCCGCATCCAGAATCTATTCTTGAAGCTGAGATTAGACCTACAGATTGGAGTACAGTTGATGGTGCTAACAATAGCTTATCTACTTTATCTAATAATACGAGTAGTTCTTCACAGTTCATTCTTGTAGGAAGTCCAGAATTAATAGCTGATCTAGATAGTGATGCAGGTGATATCAGAGATACCATCTGGACTGAACTTGATGATATTCCTGCTGGAACAAGAAAGTGCGAAAAGTGGCAAGGAGAAAAAGGAGATTTTCTTGAGAATGTTCCTCTCATTCGTATATCCGAAGCTTATCTTAATGCTGCTGAAGCTAATGCAAGAGGTGGAAATGATTCTGCTGCACAAGGCTTAATCAACACATTCAGAGCAGCTAGAGGTACTGAGGCAACTACTGCTACAGGACAAGCTCTTATTGATCTCATAATGAAGGAGAGAAGAGTTGAGTTTGCTTTAGAGGGTCACAGATGGTTTGATCTTAAGAGAAACGGAATGCCTATAACTAAGACAGCAACATCAGGTGTTCCTGACCTTAATTATAGCGATTTTAGACTTTTAGGGGTTATACCAGAAAGTGAATTGAGTCTTAATGACTTACTTGTACAGAATCCAGGTTATTAATCTCAAAATCTATTAGAAATTATGAAAAAGTTATTTATATATTTATTGGTTTTGGGAACACTGAGTTCCTGTTTTGAAGAAGACGGTAGAACAATACTCTATGAAGATGAATTTCTAGAGTTAGATGCTGCTACGACAGTTACAGGAAGTAGACTATTTACTTACCTAAGGGTAAATGATGGTGCACCTGTACCAAGTACTTTTGTAGTAAATCTTGCAGCTGCACAACGAGGATCAGCTACCAATTTCAGTTTTGAGATTGATGTTGAAAATAGTACAGCTATTGAGAATCTTCATTATGTAGTAAACAGCACTACAGGTTCTATTCCTGCTAATTCTTCAACAGCTATGTTGCCTATTGACATCCTCGATGATAATATTGAGGCTGGCGAAAGACTATCAATTGTTGTTAGACTTACAAGTGGTGATGTAGAAATCAATCCTAATTATACAACTGCAACTCATGAGATTGAAGTTACATGTCCACTAGATGGTTTATACCTAGGTGACTATGCTTTAGATAATACGGGTATTGCACAACCATTTGGTGCTGCTACTTTCGGTCCAGATGGTAAGGTTGTAACATTGGTTGAAGTTCCTGGAAGTACTTCGAAGCGAGCATTTTCATTTATTTACCTAGAGACTGGTGCTTTTGGTAATGGTGAAGTACAGCTTGTTTTCGATATGAATTGTGGAAATGTTGTCGTAGACAATACTGGACCTCTTGGTCTTTCGTGTGTTGAAGCACCTATCACTATTGATAAGATAGATGGTGATGTACCATACGATGATGACGACAGTGAATTGATAATTACATTCTTAGAGTTTGTAGAAGATGGAGATTGTGGTCTCGATCCGATAACGCAAGTTATTCGTCTTGTAAAACAATAAGGACATTTTTTATGTTTAGAAAGGCATAGGGTAATTTTACTCTGTGCCTTTCTATTTTTATTTTGTTTTTATATTTTTAGACTTTTACTTACAATCTTGACCATGAAAAAACAATTCTTAATTTTATTAACGGTTATAACCTCCTTAGCTGCTACTGCTCAGACCTTGCCTAAGGATATGGAGAAAATAAATCAATTGCTAGAAAAGGCAATTGTAGATGATAAAGCAAGAAATGCCAGAGTTGAAGCCTACTTAGCGCTTACTGGGGAATTAAGGATGCATACTACTACTCAAGGTCAAGAAATGTTTATATATGATGTGATAGATGGAAAACCTACTTACCTCACGACTCATAATGAAGCTTCTGTGAGATCCCTAGGTGCCCTAGCAGTAAGAGAAGGCGGTGGACTCGGTGTTAATTTAGTAGGAGAAAATTCTAGAGTTGCTATATGGGATGGAGGTATATCGAGAGATTCTCATCAAGAATTCGGGGGTAGATTAAAAAATAATGACAGTGGCGCTAATTTTAGTGACCACTCTACGCATGTAATGGGAACATTGCTAGCAGGAGGGGTTAATCCTAGAGCTAAAGGCTTTATACCAGGAGCAACAGCTAAAGCGTTCGATTTTAACGATGATACACAAGAGATGTTACTTGAAATTAGAGACAGCGATCTCTTAATTAGTAACCATTCTTATGGAGTTCCTGGAGGATGGGTAGATGGCATATGGAGAGGAGACAGGAGTTTAAGTGAGGAAGAAGACGCTAGATTTGGTTATTATTCGAGCAGATCTGCAAGTATAGACAATGTGGCACATTCTGCGCCTTATTATTCTATCGTAAAATCTGCTGGAAACGATAGAGGCGATAGTGGGGACGGAACGCATCCTCCGGATGGCCCCTTTGATTGTATAGGCGATTTCGGAGTAAGTAAGAATGTATTCACAATAGGTGCTGTAAATAAACTCTCGGGTGACTATTCGGGCCCGCAAGATGTAGTTATGAGTAGCTTCTCTGGATGGGGTCCTACGGATGATGGTAGAATAAAACCTGATTTTGTAGCTCCTGGAGTAAGCCTATTTTCTTCTATATCGGGGTCAGATGATTCCTATGGAAGTTTAAGTGGAACATCTATGGCTGCACCAAGTGCAACAGGGGGACTAACCCTCATGAATGAAGCATACCATCTTTTTAACGGAAACTTTATGCGATCAGCTACACTTAAAGCGCTTGCTGTCCATACCATCAATGAAGCAGGTAACGCAGAAGGACCTGACTTTCAGTTTGGATGGGGATTGCTTAATGTCGAAGGTGGTGTGAAACATATAATTGAAACCGATGGTGTCAATAATATGATCATTGAAGACGCAATCAGCAATGGTTCAAGCTATGAAGTAGAAATTAATCCGATTGCAGGAAGACCAATTACTGTAACTGTAGGCTGGAGTGACCCCGCTGGAGCACCTGTTGCTTTTGCTCTTGATCCGACAGACTTGATGTTGGTTAATGACCTTGATGTACGTATTATTGATGACGTCGGCAACGAATTCATGCCTTATATTCTTGATGCTTCTATACCAGGAAAAGCGGCAAGTAGAGGCGATAATTTTAGGGATAATCTTGAGAAGATATTTTTCCCTAACCCAGAAGGAAGAAAATACACAATACGCATAACACATAAAGGACAATTAACTGGAGCTACTCAAGCTTTCGGGATGATAGTGAGTATGGAATCAGAAGATCCTGGTGTAGCTAACTTATACTGGATCGATGATGATGGTAACTGGGACGACAATTCTAAATGGTCTTTTTCTTCTGGCGGTAGCCCTAGTGATGCCCTACCCGGATTGGATACCAAGTTGATATTCGATGATAATTCATTTTCAGGAGAAGAAGGAACAGTTGTGATGGATAAGGACTTCACGGTCGCTGCAGTAGCAGCACTGAATAACAAGAACATAATTTTTGACTTAGGAGGCAATACCCTTACAGTTAAGGGTTCAATTATTGTGTCTTCTGAAAACTTCATCATAAAGAATGGAACAGTTGTCTATCTGAATGAAGATGCGTCAAAATCCTTCAATATCAATCTAAGTAATACCACTACCGAAAATGTACACCTTATTGCAGGAGAAGGAAATCAAGCTACCTGGACTATGGAGATGAATGATGTTGCACTTTCTACCATTGACCACAGTTATGGATCTTTGGAGATTTCTAATTCACAGTTAACTACAGAAACCTTTTTCGTAGGTACAGCTGGTCCATCTAACTTTAGTATCAACAACTCTACTATAAGGGGAATAGACGATGGAATGATTACATCACAAGTTAATTACACAGATGATGTCGATTCAGAATATATAATTAAATCAAGCATGATTGTGGAAAGCCTAGATATTCTCGCTGCAATAAGCGGAAATGGCAATGCGACATTGGCAGGAAATAGCAATTATAATCTGGTAAGAGCAATTTCAGGAGATATGCTGATAGGAGAAGAAATGTCCATTCAAAAATTACAACTGGATGCAGGAACTTCGTTGAGAGTATCAGAAGGTGTAACTTTTAATATAGAATCCGATATAGAATTGAAT
>CAZFJO010000289.1:0-4891 GCA_964518915.1 uncultured Saprospiraceae bacterium | reverse complement strand
AATGAATTCTCCATTTAATCAGGAAATATATAGAGAGATCAATGGCGAGGGCGAAAAAACATTGCCTCTGAATTTTGCAAATGTGGATTATGATTCGCTGATAGATATGGTAAATCAATTATCTATACAATCATTAATAATGAATTCTGATCACTGGATAATTGGGACCAATCTTGAAGGAAAGCCCTTTAAATTAATTATTAATAAAAATACTCTAGAAATGGCTATGGTTGATGCTGAAGTTACATTCGAAGAGTTTAGCGAGAGCTTTCTTTCATTTCCTATTTACCATTCTAAAGATAATTTCATTTCTGTCTTTAAACAATCTGATCGGATAAAGGCAATTAACTATAAGAGAGGTGAGAATCCTGTGGTAGATGAAAATATTGGATTTGATCATTTTATATTGGCGATTCACGATCTCAATATCTAGATGGGAATTTACTTTAGAATATGCTTATTCGAATACCACCGTCTTATTCTTATAGGTAAGAACATTGAAATTAAGATGAGACCACACAGCTTGTGCGAGTACAATTTTTTCGATGTCCTTTCCTTTTCTTTTTAGATCTTGTAGAGAATCTCGATGAGATATAGGCGTTACCCCTTGAGATATAATCGGTCCTTCGTCTAAGTCTGCCGTAACGTAATGTCCGGTAGCCCCCATAAACTTCACGCCTCTTTTAAAAGCGGAACCATATGGATCTGCACCTGCGAATGCGGGTAGCGATGAGTGGTGTATATTGATGATCTGTTGAGGATAATTGCTCACGAAGTCAGAAGTTAAGATCTGCATATAGCGCGCAAGTATTATGGTGTCTATATTGTTTTCTCTGAGTAAGGCAAGTTCTTTTTCTTCTTGCGCTTGTTTAGTTGATTTACTTATAGGGATGTGATGAAAAGGGATGTCGTATTTTTCTGCAATAGGTCTTAATGTATCGTGGTTGCTTATAATCAATGGAATTTCTATTTTCCAATCACCAGATTCATATCTGCTGAGAATGTCATATAGACAATGCTTGTACTTAGATACGAATATAGCTACCCTCGGTCGACAGTCGCAGAAATGAATGATCCATTCCATCTTGAATCTGTCTCCGATTAAGGTTTTAAAATAATCGTTAATCTTGTCTTGGGGAATACCGAATCCATTTAGATCCCACTCAAGGCGCATGAAGAAATGTTGTTCATCTTCATCTACATGCTGATCGAGTGAAATTATGTTTCCCTGATTTTTAAGGATGAAATCTGTTACAGAGGAAATGATGCCTTTCTGATCAGGACAGTGAACGAGTAATATCGCAGAATCTTTCTGATTCATAACCCTACTTTATATTTATACCTTCTTTATGCAAAAAATGTACCTGTCTCAATAACGCTGCAGTATAAAAGCATTGCATAAAAAAAGCATCGACGGTGGGATCGATGCTTTTTTTATTGTTGCGGTGGTTGCGAAGCTATTTAGTGTTTTTTCTTTTTCTTTCCAGAAAAAGCATAATCACGACCGTTGACTTGAGTATACTTGGTATTCATGCTGCCATTAACAACCATGTTGTCGGTAATGAATTCTCCGTCTATCTCAGTGTACTTGAAGTTTAAGTCATCTTTGAATTCTGTATTTCTAAACGAGGTCCCTTTATTGAATTGTGTGTACTTGAAGTTGGCTTCATCGTTGAAAACGGATTCAGCAAAACTGACATTTGTGCTAAACTCTGCATATTTAAAATTGCTATCCATACCATAATTGGTGTTATGGAAGTTAGCGCCTTCTTTAAATTCTGCGTACTTAAAATTAGCATCGCGGTTAAACACTGTTCCAGAGAAGTCCGTATTTTCAGTAAAATCTGAATATTTAAATGCTGCTTGTCCCATGAATTTACAGTCTTTTATAACAACCTTTCCATCAAAGTGTGCGATAAAAGTATATTTAGAATCGGTGTCGGTATAATCGAAATCATCGTCATTGAAATAAGCATAGAATCCGTCTTTAAAAGTGACATTGCTAAAGCTTATGTTTCCATTTAAAGTATGTTCTACCTTGTTATCCCCGCCATTCCAGAATCTTTTCTTAGGTAAATCATTTATTTTTTCCTCATAAGGTGTAAGGTCTACAACACCTTCTACGACGACGTTTTCATAAGTTACATCCTTACCTGCTTTTATTGCCGATACAATTTCAGAAGCGTCGACTGTTCGTTGTGCTTGTAGGTTGAAAGCTATGAACAATAAAAATAAGAGAGAAGTAAGGTTATGTTTGGTGATAGACATCTTGAACTGGATTTAGGTTAATAAAATCGTTTTCATATTATTTACATAAGGATATACTTGCGTAATTGAAAAATGGTTGCATCTCGGGTTAAATATTTTTTCTTTTTCTATCAATACATACGATTTAACGATGAAAAATATAGACCCCATTGCCATTTAGATGAAAAATGGTCCTTTAGGGTGAGAAAAGGTTGAGGCCTTTGCTTCATTTTTGTTTTATCGAATGAGGAGATTCTCATTTGCGCAAAAAACAAGATTGATGAAAACTTTTTCTACACTAATGCTGCTATTTAGCATTGCAGCAGTTTCAGCACAGAGCATAGATAGACAAGTAATAGCTTCCTTTGGTCAGATGAGTAGCGGATCTGTCCGTGCAGAATCCACACTAGGTGAGGTTGTTGTTTTTACATTTGAAGGAACAGACCTTATCGTAAATCAGGGCTTTAATGTAGGGACTATATCTGGCTCTACACCTACCATAGATATAGATGGAGCTTCTATAGAAGTTACCACATATCCTAATCCAGTTCAATCAGAATTAAATATTAAGATAGAATCAGAAGACATACCTTTTAAGTACTACAGCATACATAGCACTATGGGTAAGTTAATCACTAAGAAGGAACTCTCCAGATCTACTATACAGAGGGTAGATGTTTCGGCATATCCTCCTGGACAGTATGCTGTTCTTCTTCATACGGAGAATAGGTCGTACTTCACCGGATGGGTTACCGTCCTTACACATTGAGTGGTTTAAGTATATGTACTTCTAGATCACTTATTACTATTAACACATTGAAATTTTAGTTTTAAAAAAACCATAGAAAATGAAAAAACTTTCCACACTTCTTTTTATGCAGGTTATGTTTCTTGCCAGCATATTTGCGCAAGCGCCAGGAGCATTCAATTACCAGGCTGCACTGAAAGACAATAAAGGCAATACCCTGGCGGATGCATCTGTAGAAATGACTTTTACAATCTTAAAAGGCTCTGCTAATGGTTCAGACGTTTTCTCACAGAAAATAAACGGAACAACGAATAGTTCAGGAGTCATCAACATGATGATTGGTAACGATGATATGGCGGATGTTGATTGGTCGCAAGGACCTTATTTTCTTAATATAAAAATGTCTGGTGATGCGGGAGATGTAGACTTAGGAACTACTCAGTTGTTATCTGTGCCCTACGCACTTTATGCTGAGAATAGTGGTAGTTCAACTCCTGGACCTTCTCCTGCATTTGAGTGGGATGGAACCAGAATTAGATTCGAGAATCCAGACGGAAGTTTCGGTGATTTCGTAGAGCTTAAAGGAGAAGCGGGTAACAGTGTAACCGTTGTAGGGTCTGTAGAAAATGTAAATCAACTAGATGAAAATTACAATGGAAATGTCGGTGACATGATCATAGATTCATCTACGGGTGATGGATATGTATGGGATGGAAAAGTGTGGATCAATGTCGGTTCCATTCAAGGGCCGGAAGGATTAAAAGGCGACCAAGGGGAGAAAGGAGAAAAAGGTGACCAAGGGGAGAAAGGAGAAAATGGTGACCAAGGAGAACAAGGAACCCAAGGTGTGCAAGGTGTCCAAGGAGAGAAAGGCGATCAAGGTGTGAAAGGAGACACGGGAGAGAAAGGAGAGAAAGGAGATAAAGGAGACACAGGGGCTGCCGGAGAAGATGGTACTGGTGTAACGATTGTAGGTTCAGTCAATGGTGAAGGCAATTTAGATAACAACTATGGTGGAAATGTCGGTGACATGTTTATCGATCAGAATACGGGTACAGGATATGTGTGGGATGGCAATATGTGGAATGCTGTCGGACAGATACAAGGTCCTGAAGGTCCTGCTGGTGTAGAAGGAGAGAAAGGAGACAAGGGAGAGAAAGGAGACAAAGGAGATACTGGCGATCAAGGAATTCAAGGCGAACAGGGAATCCAAGGTTCTCAAGGGATAAAAGGAGACAAAGGAGACAAAGGTGATCAAGGGGATCCTGGACAGGACGGAGCAAATGGAAAAGATGGTGCACAAGGTGCACAGGGAGAAAAGGGAGATAAAGGTGCTAAAGGAGATCCTGGTGCAGATGGTGCAGATGGAATAAATGGAACCAATGGTACCAACGGAATGGATGGTGCAGACGGAAAAGATGGGGCACAAGGTCCTAAAGGAGATAAAGGGAATACGGGTAATACAGGTCCTCAAGGCCCTCAAGGAGATCCTGGAATAGACTTACAGATATCTAGTTTGAAAGATGGAGATATGATTAAGTACGATGAAAAAACTAAAGTATGGGTCAATGTCCCTCAAGAAGTTATAATAGCTGGTGGTAATATAGGTTCTGAAAATCAAGGAGTTAATTTTCAATACAACTGTGTTATTAACAGAGTCAGTGCTACTCAAGTAACCGTTTCCATCCCAGGAAGGTCCTTAACTATATCTAATACTTCATGCACGGTTACCCAGAGAGGAGATGCAGATCAAAGACATTATGCTTGTAAGTATGGTGGAGGAATTATAAATATTGATTCTTCTGCTGGAGAAATAGGTGCATTGAATATCAGCCTTATCCACAGGTTATAAGAAAGAGTTTTTCATAGTTATCAAATAAATCTAAAAACCAATTC
>CAZFJO010000288.1:0-4920 GCA_964518915.1 uncultured Saprospiraceae bacterium | reverse complement strand
ATCTAGAATTATAGATATAATTGCTTTATGAATTTAAAAGTAGCAACTGAAATAGGCAAGTGTTTATCTAATAATACGCGCGTCCAAATAATGGAATGGCTGAAAGAACCTGAAAAGAACTTTCCCCCACATGAAACCCTAAAACATTTTAACGATGGCGTGTGCGTAACGTACATCCAAGAAAAAGCAGGTCTCTCCCAATCTACAATTTCAACTTACTTGACTAATATGGAAAAGTGTGGCCTTTTAATTTCAAAAAGACATGGGAAATGGTCTTACTTAAAGAGAAACGAAGAATTGATAAAACAGTATAGTTCTTTCTTACAACTTTAACCCTTTTTTATTTACTAAAACATATCGATATATACCGAATTAAGGATGCAATAAAAATTTCTCACTAAACTTATACCATTCAGTAATACTGACTCGATTACTTATTAAAAAACTAAGTACTACATAAATCACTACAGTCTTTTGAAATTTATTCTAAGACGAAAATCAAAAACTAAATAAATGAAAATATTAATCATAGGAGGAAATGGAACGATAGGAAAAACAGTTACCAATCATTTCAGACAAAACCATGAGGTTTTAATAGCAGGCCGATCTAAAGGAGATGTTATAGTTGATATTGCCAATAGTAAGTCCATACTAAACATGTATGAAACTATAGGAACCTTAGATGCAATTATATGTATTGCAGGAGAAGCTAAATGGGGTGATTTCGATAAACTTACAGAAGAAGATTTTTACATCGGATTAAAAAGCAAACTTATGGGGCAAGTGAATCTTGTTCGTATCGGACAGAATTTTTTAATCCCCAATGGCTCCATAACGTTAACTACCGGAATCTTGGCGGATGACCCCGTCGTTAAAACTACAAGTGCTTCAATGGTAAATGGTGGAATTCACAGTTTTGTAAAAGCCGCTGCTCTCGAAATCAAGCATGGAATAAGGCTTAATGTTGTTTCATCTGGAATGGTGGAAGACGCATATGAAAAGTATAAAGACTACTTTCCTGGGCATAATCCCATCCCGACGAAAAAAGTAATCAACGGTTATGTTAGAAGTGTAAATGGAAGAGGAAACGGGGAGATCATAAGAATATATGACTGAAAAAATGATTCCTATGTGATAGACGATGTTTAACTCCCTAGTCCAGTTCACAACAAAATTTACTTCCCTTTAAGATTATCAAAATTCAATAATTGGGGCGTGAATGGATTGTTAATCTCGCTGCCAGAATCTTGAGGGTAAAAGTTTATCCGTACATTTAATTCAACATTAAATTAAAGTAACAGGTAATCATACTAATAAAATTCTATGAAACATAAAATTCGTTTATTCTGTCAATCAGTAATGCTTATACTGCTTTCCACATCAATATATTCTCAGGAACCAGATTTTTCTGACAGACAAGCCATCATTAAAACAACAGAAAACTTTTTTATTGGTGACCATACTGGCAGTGTAAAACACAAGAAGTTATCTATGCACGAAAAAGGTGCCTATAAATACGTAAATAGAGATGGAGAATATTCGGAGTTTGCATTTGACTTGGACTCAGATGATTCAGATACAAGTTATACTGAGGAGATATTAAGTATTGATATATATGGGAAACTAGGTTTGGTTAAACTACGTCTAGCTGAAAATACTGGAGGACAACATTACAAAGTGCTTATAATGCATAAAGGCAAAGATGGTTGGAAGATCACTACAATTGTATGGGGTTTAGAAATAACATTATAGATCAATTAACACTATAAAGCGTAAGAAGGTTAGAATAAAGGTATAAACGATTAAGGATCTCATTTCATAAGGCTTAATGAACATCTGCTTTCCAGTAATACAGATTTTTTCCATCTTCTCGATTAATTAAATTACGTTTATCATGCTATTGCAAATGCTATCATAATCACTGCTCAGTTTTATCTATCACCTAGTAAGGTATGATCATATGTGATATATCCTTGTCGTCTTTTATAAGGAATACAAGAAAAGTCTACCCTACTTAAGCAAAAACTTACGCAGTGCAACGTCGAACTCTCTGCCCTTGTCGTTATTGACAAAATAAACGTACCCATTATTGGTGTCTCTGTTAAACAAGTATCCAGACATAAAGCCACCATTGTTGCCACCATGCTTATAGTACTTATGACCATTAAGTACTTCAATAGAAATCCCTAATCCCCACGCACTGGTATTCTCATCTAGGTAGAACTTATGATCAACAGGAAGCGTTACTTGCTCGTCGAGCATTTCAGCAATAGAACTCGCATCGAGTCCTTCTTCTTTCATCAGGGCTATCAGAAAACGAGCATAACTTATTGCCTCAGTATGCAGTCCGCCTGCAGCATTTAATATTTTGGAATGTTGGTGTGGCAATCCAGTGCCCCACTTTCTTCCATCTACTTTTTCATTTTTATGGCCATATACCTTGTTGTCATACAAGAAATCATCCCACACGAAATACGCACGTTCCATTTCTAAAGGGGTCGCAACTTCTGCTGTGAAAAGCTCCGCTAACTCATACATATTGACAAAATTATTATGAGCCAAAACCCTTGCTAAATACTGGTAAGCTTCACCAGAATATGTAAAAGTATGAGGTTCAGCCTTCATGTAAAAATCTCCTCTTTTTACATTCATTCCAGCCGGAGCTGGATCAAACCATCTCCAATTAGGAAAGCCAGTTGTATGATTAAGTACCATTCTTGCTGTAACACTTTTATAGCGATCATCAATCGCCATGGACGCATCTTCTAGGTAGAAGAACAAAGGTCTATCTAAGTCAATGGTTCCTTTCTCCATCATCCTAAGTACGAAATATGAAAAGACTGACTTGGACAAGGAAGCGGCTTCGAAAATTGAATTGTCGTCAATCTTTTCTTGTGTTTCTACGTTAGACACACCTTCTGCCCGGTGATATACAATCTTAGCATCATTAATTATGGCTATTGAAATTCCTGGAATTTTTAAAGAATCCATGTGGTGCTGAAGAAAGTCATCCATCTCAGATATTTCAATGCCCTCATTTCCTGGGCTAATTTTCTGAATGGCAATCGTTTCTAATTCTGCCTTACAACCCATAACCAGGCTTAGAATTGTGAGAAGAATAATGGTCAATCCATTTTTCATATTATGCCTATATAGCGCATTCGTTTAAGCTTGCTTGCTGACATCTTATCATCACCTAATCCAGATATCAATAACTATATCACCATAGATGGTTAAAGACCCTCAATTGATGGAGCAGCTATAAAATGCTTTGTGGTAAAATTTATATATTTAACTCTATTACTCTTCCAGTTATAAATGGTTACGCTCTTGAAGAAAAGAAAATCAATTGAATTCGAAATAGATGATATATCGTAGAAGGGCCACTACCCTTCTTATAGCGTCATTGCTTTTATTTCGAGTTGCATCAATTATTAAACCCAATTAAGATGAAGGTAACAGAGGAAAAAAATGAAAAGCTTGCTAACATGATCTTTGGATCCATTTATCCATTATACCTCAATAGGCTGGTGAAAAACGGTAGAACTAAAGAAGAACTCAACCAAGTTATCGAATGGTTTACAGGTTTCGATGAAGTTGCTTTACAAGCGCTCATTGATGATAAAGTTACTTATAGAACATTTTTTCAAAAAGCTAAAATCAATCCAAATGCACACTTGATCAAAGGGGTTGTCTGTGGTTATAGAATTGAAGAAATAGAGGATAAATATGACTTATATAAACAATGTAGGCGCATGGAAAAACTAATAGATGAACTGGCAAGAGGTCGAAAAATTGAGAAAATTATGCGTCAAGAAAAGAAATAACTAGATGAACTAAACAGAATGATACTGAGTTTAGCTGAGGTACAATCTGACGTATATCACTGATTTACAAGTACAAGTTCTGCTTGAATAAATAATGACCTAATTTCTATTTACTTTAAGAATATCTTGATGGAGCAACCTTATACCTGACTGTGAATCGCGTATCTCTAAGTAGTAATTCCCAGCTGGAAACGCGGAAACATCTACCTCAATTTGTTCATCCATAAATTGTGTGTTTTGATACACCACCTGACCTAAGGTATTGTATATTTTAACTTTTACATCTCCAGTTACATTCCCTTCAATAATGAGTTGACCTTGTACAGGATTAGGGTAAGAAACCATGTCAGATGATCGCTGGAATAAAACAGGAATAACTTTAGAATAGTTGAAATCACCATTTAAATCTATTTGCTTTAAGCGATAATAGTTTAATCCTTGCATAGGTGATTTATCGTTATATGCGTATGAATGAAACCAACTAGAAGTTCCACTACCTTCTATGAATCCAAGTAAATCCCATGTGCTTCCATCTACGCTTCTTTCTACTTCAAATCCCTGGTTATTCAGTTCACTTGCAGTCTGCCATTCTAGCGCTATATGATTGTGATTGATATCTGCATTAAAGCTGTGTAACTCAACAGGCAATACGGATGTAACACATATGATTACTTGACCATCACCACCAGCAGCTCCGGCTTGTACACCCATAGTCGTGCCTTTTCCACCAGCACCGCCCCCTGGGAATGATCCATCGACACCTGATGGTGATCCTATAGTCATATCATTCCCACCTGCACCTCCTGCTCCTCCTACTGACCCACCAGCACCACCAGTTCCGCCTTCTCCATCTGTCGGAGTTCCGCCATTGCCACCAGGTAGATTCCCAGGTCCTGAACCGCCGCCGCCGCCGCCAGCATCGAGGCCTCCTTTTTCTCTGTCTCCACCTGCGCCTCCTGGAATTGCTCCTGGACCTGTTCCACCTGCTCCTGGGTTAACTCCACCTAAGCCGCCACCGCCTACAATTACATCACCACTTCCATCAAAATCAAATGATGTATCTCCTCCAGCACTGGCTATGGCTCCCTGTCCT
>CAZFJO010000287.1:0-4930 GCA_964518915.1 uncultured Saprospiraceae bacterium | reverse complement strand
ATCCGTAACATAGCTAGCCATGTCCATAACAGTATGTTTTCTACCGTTGCCTAGCATTTCTTCTACCCGTCTTCCTCTATAAGGGTCAGACCATGAGAAACCGACAGCATCCATGTGAGGGTAGTTAATGGGAGTGACATTCTGATTGGCAGTTGAGAATATACCAGATGCTGGATTAAGTACATTGGGTTTTTTTATTATTTCTAGATATCCTTCCCATTCGTGAGATCCATCACCTGGCACTGGAACCAGGCCGCTGAATTTTTTTCGTATAGGTGCGATGCCCACAGCTTGCCATCCTATGTTCCCATTTCTATCTGCCCATATCATGTTTTCACCAGGTATGTTGCTATAATTACAGGCTTCTCTGAATTCTTCAAATGTCTGAGATTGATCCATACGGAGGCTTGCAAGATATGGCGAACCACCTATTTCTAACCATCCGCATCTTACAGCATAGGCCTTGTTGTTTTTAAGGTCTTCATAAACCACAGGGCCATGTCTGCTATACTTTAATTCTATAGATTTCGACGGAGCTTCTTTTATGTGGATTGTTTCCTTAATCACTTTCATGTCAGACCAAGCTCCTTCATACATGTATTGATTAGGGTTTTCGGGATTCGTATCATATACATAAAGGTCTTCAGCATCTGTTCTGAAAACCGTAAGTCCCCAAGCACCGACTCCATTGTGACCGATGGAAATACCTGGAATCTCAGGTTCTCCACCACCGATGACGTTCCATCCTGGACCTACAAGATGGGCCATATATCGCAATGAGGGGACTGCTTGTGTGCGGTGAGGATCATTGGCCATTATCGGATAGCCACTTGCCGTGTGTGTTCCTGATACGACCCAGTTATTGCTACCGAAATTGTCAAGGTC
Source organism: uncultured Saprospiraceae bacterium (assembly GCA_964518915.1). Lineage (GTDB taxonomy): Bacteria > Bacteroidota > Bacteroidia > Chitinophagales > Saprospiraceae > JABDLO01. Next base: position 4,045 of record CAZFJO010000287.1, on the reverse strand, counting down.
ATTTTTCTTTTCTTGCTTGTCTGAACGGATCAGAAGCTCTGCGAGATTTCTATAATCATCTGTTGTATTCCTGGCACTTGCAATTAAGTCTTCCGGTTGGAATCTAACAGGTTTTCTATAGGCATTGTACAGGGCAAGGATGTCGTCTTTAAGCAAGGATGCATCAATCTTGGGATCGATGTTTAGAACGGGATCACCAGGGTGAAAAAAGTTGATCTCTTTTGTTTTATCAACTCCGATCGCGGCAACTTGTCTTCCTGTTTCAAGTTCTAGTCCTATGTTGCCTAGTAGCCCTTGATGCCTTGAAATGACTACTTCAGGCGTCCAATGTTGTGGTTTCGTTTTTAACAATTTAAACTCAAGGGGCAGTTCATCAGGCCTTGAGTTAATGTAATCGATGTATGCGTTAACCCCTTCCACATAGGCAGTAATTATTGCTTTGCCATTCTGATGGTAGTGATTCATCTCGGCGTCTATGTCATTTCTGAATTTAAATAGTCGAGTTCCGATATCACGCTGTAACTCTCTGTCTCCAAGTAATTCTGCAACGGTACCGGTGGCTTGCCTTCTCCAGATTTCGAATTGGAAAAGTCGATCTCTGGCTGCGTTCCATCCTTGAGCGAAAAAAAGATCGGTTTCTGTTTCAGCATAGATGTGTGGTATGCCCCATGTATCGATGATGATTTCTACAGGTTTTTCTAATCCACTTACAGTATAATCTTGTGCGCTTACTATCGCTTTAAGCAAAAGTAGGGCGATTAAAGTATGGGCTATTTTCATCTAAAAGAGCGTTTTATCTAGAAATCCTTCCATTGTTCTAATGAAGTATCGGTGATTAAGGTATGGCTTTTTTTTAATTCGATTGCATGCCTTAATTATGAATGGGAAGAGAAGTAGTTACGCTTTCTAAGGCAAAATAATTTTATTGATGTATCAGAGTCTTTGTTAATCGAGCAGTAAGAAGAATTTTTATCTATTCTAAAGACCCTTGACTTAATTCTCCATAGCTAACTCAGCCAGAAAATATTAGCGGTTATGTAGGTGCTTGCCAGTAGGAGAGGACACAGTAAAAAAAGAACTATTGAAAGCCATTTCATAGCAAGAGCATTATCAGAAGCTTTCACTCGGATGTATACTTCACAGATGAGCAATGGTACGAGATACGATGAAAAATACAATATCCGATCGAACCATCCAGTAAGATTTTGGGTCATACCATGCGCCGAGAATCCAGTAACTAGAAGCCATGTACCGAATCCTATCCTGAAAAACCAGACTCCATTTACGACCACATAAGTTCTTATGGCCCATTTTCTGTGCGCTTCAAAATTTTTCTTCATTCCTGTCACCCATGTCATTACCGCAAACCATATAATAAGCAATCCATTGATGGAGGTAGCTATTCTTCCAAGTTCACCACCGATTGTTGCTGGCCTATTCCACACCATTATCAAAGCGAATATACTTATGGTCAAAGCGGTCATAATGTATGCTCTACCATTGTATTTATGAAATCGACGCTTTTTCTGGAACCATAATATGAATTGTAGAGGTCCTCCTATCGTGATTATGAATGCGAGAAAGATGTGTAGAAGAAGGAGGGCATTGCCTAAAGGATCTCCTTCAATAATTCCATGAATCATTGATTCAGTCCATGATGCCCATTCTCCTTTTATGGCTGTCCCTCCGAAGTGGATGAAGATGTAAACGGCAAATGCCATCTGACCTAGGACGCCTATATAGAATAATGTCCTAATTGATGTATGTAATAATTTGTACTCTGAATTCATACGCATTCTTTTTTACTTGAATGAGTACGTAAGTTCAGGATTTAGCTATAGGATTTTTCGGAGAATAGGCAAGACGGCTATAACCTTCTGCAAGCTGGACGAAATTGTCTGCAAGCTATTTTTTCAACCTTGCATAAAAAGCAGATTTGTAGGTCGCGGAAACAGGAATGGTCTTGTTGTTAATCCTTATGCTATTCTTTTCAATTTCTCTGATTTTATTTATGGATATCATGTAGGATTTATGAACCCTGCAGATTATCTCTGTGGGCAGCAATTGTTCAAGATCGCTGAACTTCTGGAGGGTCATGATGCTTTTTCCTTCTTTTAGAAATATCCTTCTGTAATCACGCATGCCTTCAATAAAGAGTATGTCATCATAGAACACTTTGATTAATTTGCTTTCCGATTTAATGAATATGTATTCTTGTGCTACATTTTTCTTTTCTAGTTTCTTATGAACCTTGGTAACCGCTTTAAGAAACCGTTGAAAGGTAAATGGTTTTAATAAGTAATCGGTAACATCGAGTTCGTATCCTTTTAGTGCATATTGCTGATAAGCTGTTGTAATTATAACTTCGGGTTTAATGGTTGTACTTTCTAGTAACTCTATTCCCGACAACTCATCCATGTTAATGTCCAGAAAAAGGATCTCTATGTCATTAGAAGTTAAGAAGGCCAGCCCGCTCATCGCATTGTCAAATTTTCCTACCAGCTCTAAAAAGGGTATCTTCTTGACATAGCTAGCAGTTCTTTCCATAGCCAGTGGTTCATCCTCGATTATGATACATCTATATTTTTTCATAGTCGATTTTCAGCAATACTTGATAAGTGTTTTTCTCTTCTTTTATTTCTAGCTTGTGTGAGTCAGGATATAGAAGGTGCAGCCTTTTAATAATCAATTCGTGGCCTAATCCGTTAGACTCGACTACAGAATTCCTTGTCGGATCTACCTTGTTGGTACATAGCATACGGACGGAAGCTCCATTGATATTGAAGTCGATGTTTATGGCATCTTCTAGTTTCTTGTTGTTTGTATGCTTAAACGCATTTTCAATAAAGGGGATGAACACAAGCGGTGCTATTTTTTTGGTAGCTGGATGACCAGATATTTTGAAATTAACAAAGCGGTCATTGGCCGTGCGGATTTTCTGTAAGTCCACATACTTTCGGATATACGCTAGTTCCTTTTCTAATGGAATGTGTTTTGTTTTAGTCTCGAATAGCATAAAGCGCATGATATCCGATAGTTTATTGAGGTAGTCAGAGGCTTGTTCTGGATCTTTAATGATTAGAATATCAATGTTGTTAAGTGTGTTGAAAAGAAAGTGTGGATCAAGTTGAGATTTTATAGAAGATAATTCCATTTCATGGTTTTTCTTCTGTAGTTCTTCTTTGATTTTAATTTCTTGATACCAAGTGATAAAGCCTCTTAAGATGTACGCTACAACTCCATGCATGAAACTTATAAAGGATACGATAAGTATGGCTACATAGTTTGTTTCTCCATAACAGGTCCAACCTATATTCGCAGAAAACCTCAAGGTAGTTGCGGCTAAGAGGAAGCTTAATAGAGACACTATAATGCCAGAGATAATGGCTTCAGGAATCTTTCTTTTTTGCAGATAGCGAGGAAAAAGGAAGAAATAGAAAATATAAAAAGAAAAGACAGCTGGGATGATGGCTATCCCTAGGATTATCCCCGGATAATAAAAGGTTTTTGCCTCTCCAATAATAGAGGAAGATTGATCAATAGCAACGAGTATAATACCTGCCAGCATTAAATAAGCCAGCCAGTAGCCAGCGTGTAAGAATATGACTAGTGACCTTTTCATATCATAAAATTGAAGATCACTATTTCAGGAGCTATATGAAAATCATTGACGAATATTTTTAGAGAACAAGTATCTCTATTATCGCAACCATCTATCGCCTCAAATGTCAATATCGTCAATCCTACTGGGAATAAATCTCCACTAGAAAGACCAGAAGCATCAATCTGCATAACCTCAACTGATCCACAATTATCAGTTGCAGAAACCGGACTGAAATTCACAAATGCACTACACCAGTCCTCTGGGGCATCTGTTACAATTGGAGCTCTAGGACAATTGGTGAATTCAGGAGCCTGCGTATCTACAGTGCCGAAACGATGGGTAACACTAGAACTGTTTCCACAATCATCGGTAGCCGTCCATGTCACATCTACATATCTTGAATCGTTGCAATCATCTACCCAATTAGCAACATCATAATCA
>CAZFJO010000286.1:0-4934 GCA_964518915.1 uncultured Saprospiraceae bacterium | reverse complement strand
TACATTTGGTTGTTTAATTGAGCAAGATATAATCATAGGAAACACAGATCCGATCACCTTAGATTTAGGAGAAGATCAACGGATACAACTAGGAGAATCTGTAGTCTTAGATATAGAAAGTTCTCTGTCTGAAGATGAGGTCCTTACGTTTCAGTGGTCTGTAGTTGATTACTTATTGTGTACAGATTGTTTTATGCAAGAAATAACACCTCAGGCCAGCGTTTTATATAGATTGATTGTAACAGACGAGAACGGTTGTACGGCGGAAGATGACATACTTATCAGCGTAAGTGCGGGATCAGGCGTAGACTTACCTAATGTTTTTATGCCTAGTAGTGGGAATGGAAATAGCATCTATTACATACCTCAGACACGGGGGATAGAGAGTATAAATTTCATGAGTATTTATGATCGCTGGGGAGATAGAATGTTTCATGCTGAAAACTTCTTGCCTGGAGACCCTTCTATAGGGTGGGACGGTACTTTTCAAGGACAGTTAGTCAGACCAGCAGTTTTCGCGCTCATTGGAGAGGTTGTCCTTACCAGTGGAGAGACGGTTCTTATAGAGCAAAGTGTTACATTAATACGGTAACATATTATTGTTTTTTATAACATGTTTCCTATATTTGTCTGGTATTTCTTTATCTGTAGATAAGAAATGACTAAGGCTAAATCAGATTTTCTTTATTGAATGCATACAGAGCTTTAGCATGGCTATAATTAAAGAAGGTACGCCCTTACGTAACGAAGGAATGAACAATTGATAAGGATAAGTGAAATACATTCTATAGTACTTCTTGTGCTGCTATTTCTTTCGTTAGGTTTTTATTCCTATGGACAATGCACTATGCCTAACCCTCAAGCTGGGTTATATTGTAGCTTAGATAGTCTAGATGGTCCTCCATTGCTATGTGATTTAGATTGCTTGAATGGCTATACGGCTAGGATGCCAGCGTTTCTAGGAAGTACACAACCTGACCAACCATCACCATTATGTCCAGGATCCGATACTGGTGGACAACCACACAATATGTCGTGGTTTGCATTTGTGGCAGGTTCGCCGACGATACGATTGGAAATAAGACCTTTTAATTGTACTACTGAAAATGGAGGTGGATCAGATGATTTCAGTGGGGTGCAATCTGGTATATATAGTGCTTGTGACAACGAAACAGCCATCTACTGTTCTACGGATTGTATTACTACTTCGTTTGAAATAGGAGGTCCAGGTTTTATACCAGGACAGATATATTACTTCTTTATAGATGGTTGTGCAGGAAGCCAGTGCGATTATGAAGTGACTGTCCTTGAGGGCGATCAACCTTATCCAGTATCTGATCTTACAAGCTTAGATATTGAGGTTAGTCCAGATTCAATCTGTGTCGGCTCCACAATCCAATTAGAAGTGTCAGAATTGTTAGAAGAAGAGATCACATATTCATGGACGATTGAACCTGCAACGATTGATTACCCTACAGGGGATTTCGGTACGGTGGATGTACCCGTTACCACCTGGGATTTTAACGAAGGTGGTGAATTTACAATATGTGTTTCCGCTACCAATGGTTGCGACATCACACCAGAATTATGTGTAGATGTGACAGTGAGTATGCTGGCTGATGAAGTTTTTGATCCTATAGAGATCTGTATGGAGGACTTACCTAGCTATACAGGACCTATGACTCAGGACCCTAATGGCGATGGGATTTTAGGATGGCAAGGTCCAGATATATTTTCTTCAGGAGTCAATACAGCAACTGTTGTAAATCCAGTGGGATGTCTATATGATCAGGAAATACGCGTTGATATGATTCCTCTACCAGCTCGAGTAGATGAAGAGATCTATATATGCACGGATGATTTTCCTTATGATTATGAATCCATAACAATAGACACTCCCGTAGAAGATTTCTCTGTAACACTCAATGATCTTGCTGCTTCTGGATGCGATAGTTTAGTAAGCTTATCGGTTTATGAAATAGCTATGAATGCCAGCATAATTAGAGAAGAATGTGATGATAATAACAATGTGAATCTAGCCCTGGTTGTCGCGGAACAGGTTCCTGCAGTAGCAGAAAATATTGTGATTAACTGGTCAGATTCTGATGGAAACGAAATAACACCAAACGTTGATAATGCATATGCCATCTCAGTCTCTAATTCTGGTATATATTCTGCAGAAGTTATCCTGACACACCAAGGGGCCTCTTGTACTTTTTCCTTTCTTTCGGAAGAAGTATTGATAGATGAACTTAGGCCATCTTTACCGGTCGCTGTTTCATGGGATAATTCTCCCTGCCAAGATAATAAGGTGATTACTTATTCAGTGGTACCCAGTAGCGAAGATGATGCTCAATATACCTGGAGAGTTGTAGGAAGTGTGGATAATATAATGGACAACAATACAGAAGAAATTACAATTGACTGGGGATCAGAGGTTTCGGGGCAGGTGTGTGTGTCGGTTACAAACTCATGCGGCACCAGCGAAGAATTATGTGCGGATATTTTATTCAATGATCTGCCGACTGTGGAAATTGTGTCAGATGAAATATGGTGTGTAGGAGAATCGTTCACGGTAACTGTATCTGATGATACGTATGATTCCTATATGTGGACAATAGAAGGGGCGACAGTAGTAGATGAGTCGCAATTATCTGGACCTGGTCCTATAGAAGTAATGTGGTCGTCTGATGGTGATTATTCTATTCAGCTTGTTGTAACAGAAGGAAATTGTACATCACTTCCTGAAGCGGTGACTGTTGAGATAAAGGAAGTACTTTCTGATATAAGATTAGATTGTCGAGCTACCGATAACTCTGTTGCGCTGACCTGGAATGATTTCGGACCTGGAGATAGGGTAGAGATAAGGTATAATGGCAATGTAGATACTGTTATGCGTTCTGATGAGATATTTCTTGTAGATGGTCTTATGAGAAATGACAACATTGACTTTACTGTGAAATTGATAGGACAGCTTTCCTGTCAAGATGGACCTGTTACTGAGTTGACTTGTTCTGCAACATGTCCCGGATTTAACCTGATGATTTCGTTGCCTGAAAATTCCTCTTGCGCAGGTGACAATGTATCTGCTATTGAACTTGTTTCCATATTTGATGGTCCAGATGTGGTCGTAACCTATTCCGGAGAAGGAGTAGATGGAAACTTTTTCGACCCCCGTTCCTTAGATGAGGGTACCTACTTAATTACTGCAGAAGCCGTGGTAGATGGTTGTGTTTTCTCTGGAACTGCTGAATATTCCATATATGAATCTCCTATATCAGGAGCAATGATAGAACAGCCTACTTGTCCTGGGGATGATATGGGAAGCATACTTATTCCCTCTGATGTTAATACCTACTTTCTCGATGAAATAGAAATAAACCAAGGAAGGCAAGTTCTTCCAGCAGGATCATACACCTTGAATATTGTATCAATGGAAGGATGTGTAGTAGAGGAGGATTTTGCTATAAACATTCCTGAATCATTGGATCCTGAGTTAAGAGGAGATACTGTTGTAATTGAAGGTTCAGCTGCTTTTATTGAAATCAACGAAAACTACCCAGTTGAAATTGATAGTGTGGTATGGCTGGATGGACAGAACAATATTATATGTTCTTCAGAAAATGATGAATGTTATTCTCTGGAGTATGTGCCACTGGATACAGAAGTCATCTGTGTCGAGCTTTACTTTAACGGAGAATGCATCCAGACTGAGTGCATCCAGATAAGATCTAAACGACTGGTTCAATTGTTTATACCTAATGTGTTTTCTCCTAATGATGATGGTAACAATGACCGTTTTCTTATAGTTTCTAATGAACTTGATTTAGAAATCAATAAGTTTAGGGTTTTCGATAGGTGGGGGAACTTAGTTGCCAATCAAGATAACGTCATAGGAGAGACATCTAGAATTACCTGGGATGGGCGGTATAATGGCAAGCGGGTTCCTGAAGGAGTGTACGTTTACCTGATAGAATTCCTCAATGAAGACGGAAGGAAAGTGACAAGGACAGGTTCCATTACGTTAATTCGATAATCATCTTATTCTAGCTCTGATTGCATATATGTTCTACATACTTAAGAACAACATCCACTTGTTCATCTCTATTAAGTAAGGTGTTGTCAATAACGAATGCATCTTCTGCTTGTCTAAGTGGGCTGGTTTTTCTTGTTGAATCGATATGATCTCTATGCGTCAGATTGTGTGTTACCTCATCTAAGGTTACTTCTTGGCCTTTTTCTACAAGTTCTCGGTGTCGTCTCATGGCACGTATTTCTTCATCAGCCGTCAAGAATATTTTTAATTCAGCATCCGGAAAAACGACAGTGGTAATGTCTCTTCCATCCATGACGATACCTTTTTCTTTTCCTAAGTTTTTCTGAATCTGCACCAGTTTTCTTCTTACTTCTGGGATAGCCGCAACTTCGCTCACTCTATTCGATATATCCAAGGTTCTGAGTTTTTCTTCAACATTGACCCCATTTAAGAAAGCCGTATTCAGTCCATCAAAGGGTTTAAAAACAATATCTACTTGATCTAAGATACTGATGACTGCTTGCTTGTCATTAACATCAACTCCATTCTGGACACAATAAAGGGTGACACATCTATACATTGCACCTGAATCTAAATAAGAATAACCAAGTTTTTTTGCAACAGCCTTAGCAAGGGTCGATTTTCCGCAAGAGGAAAAACCATCGATCGCAATAATAATGCGTTTATTCATCATGATTTTTAGACATAAAAAAAGCCTTACTGCAATAACAGTAAGACTTATATTTTCTACTTAATTAATTTTAATATTCATCTTCATTAAATAAAAAGTCATCCTTTCTAGGATAATCTGGCCAGATATCTTCCATGGTCTCATAGATTTCTCCTTCATCTTCCAGTTGTTGTAAATTTTCTATCACTTCTAGAGGACCTCCTGACC
>CAZFJO010000285.1:3127-4943 GCA_964518915.1 uncultured Saprospiraceae bacterium | reverse complement strand
GTTCTTAAGATGGTAGATTTTTTCCTGATGAAGCAATGGCTAAGCGGCTTAAGAAATTTTTTTTAAATCGAAAATCAAGTACTGGTATATGAGGTTTATGCTACCTTATAATTTTTAATTAAGATTTCAACGGTGGTTCCGTTCTCACTTCGGATTTTCATTTCTCCGTCTAATTTTCTTGTAAAAGAATGTATCAATTTTGTGCCGAAACCATTTTTATTAACATTACTTGTGATCCCAATACCGTTGTCGCTTAGGGATAATAGCAAGCTATTATCCTTATTGAGTAGGTGGACTTTAAGCAATCCTTTTCTGTTGTCAGGGAAGGCGTACTTAAGGGCATTAGAAATTAATTCATTGAGTACAAGTCCTATAGGAATCACTGTTGCTACATCTAATTTTAAATCATCAATTTCATATTTTATCTTAACCTGATCTCCTCTGATATTATAACTATTGAAAATATTATCTGCAAGCAAGGGGATGTATGTCTGCATACTGACTCCTGAAATGTTATCCTCCCGATACAGATTTTGATGAATAAGTGCCATCGACTCTACCCTCGTCTGACCTTCATTCAGCGCATTTAAAGCACTTTCATCTTTTACATACCGTGATTGCAAACTGAGTAAACTAGATATGACTTGGAGGTTGTTCTTTACTCTATGGTGAATTTCTTTTAAGAGCCTTTCTTTTTCAGTGAGGGTTTTCTTTATGACATCGTTCTTATTTTCAAGAACTATCTTATTCCTTTTATTAATCCTGTACAATCCATATAAAAAGGCCAATGCAATGAAAGATAAAAGGAGACCAGCTAAACTCATCCTGGTAATGGACTTACGTCGTTCATTTTCAATGTTTAGCTCAGCAATCTCATTGTTCTGTTCCGCTGTACGATACTTTGTTTCAAGTTCATTCACGATCAAGTCCCTCTCGGCAAGAAACAATGAATCTTTTAATGATTCATATAGTTCTAAGTGTTCCTTAGCTAGGTCATATTTTTTATTCGCATATAAAACCTCCCACTGAAGTTTACTTATGTCTTTTTTCCAATAAGCATTGTTAATTTTGCGAGCTGCCTTTTCGCAATCGTGGAGCAAGTTGATTGCTTCATCCAAATTTCCACGTTTTACGGCCAAGCTAGCGGAGACATAGGTATGCACCAGGTAGTTGGAAACCATAGGGCTCATATCTCCTTTGGCTGCCTTTGCTAATTGTATGTAATGAGCTGAACTGTCAAGTTCTGAAAGTTGAAGAAATAGATTGGCTTTCTCCGTATATGCAGCATAGACATGAGTCTGTGATTTCTTAGCAACAAAAACAGGTATGCTTTCATTAAGATAGTTCTCAGCTATTGAATAGTCACCCATTCTAAGATAACACTTGCCTAGTCCAAGCTTCACCTTGGCTGTGCTCATAGTTAATTGTAGTTCCTCGGCAATTGCTTGAGCCTTTAAGCCGTACTCCAATGCCTTTTCAAGATTTCTTTGTTGCATAAACAATCCTAGGATGTACCTATAAGCAACTACTTCTTTATGCAGGTCCTGCTTCCCTCTCAACCAAGACAATGATTCAAACATAAGTTGTAGACCTTTATCGACATCTCCAGAATTGCTGAGACTAAGACCCAGATCCATAGCAACGAATGGAAAACTTGATGAATCAGCTGTTTCTTTGTCAATCTCATAGGCAGCCTCGAAATGCTTTATGGACTCATTATAATTTCCGATATGCTGATAGTAACCACCTATGTAGGTGTTGAAATTAGATCTATTGGCTGTTGAAAGTCCTTCATACTTGAGGGCTTCTTTAGCTG
>CAZFJO010000285.1:0-3027 GCA_964518915.1 uncultured Saprospiraceae bacterium | reverse complement strand
AAATTAGATCTATTGGCTGTTGAAAGTCCTTCATACTTGAGGGCTTCTTTAGCTGCTGTATATGACTTTTCAAACTCGCCATTGAAATTCCACATGATTGTCAACGCAACCAACACGTCAATATGTCTTTCCATTAAGTCATGTGAGAGCAAGATGGAATCAGCCACTTCCAAATATTCGATCGCTTCATTCATCTTATATTGGTGTGAGAGTGACTTGCTTAGTAGCTCAAGTAGGTCTACTAATTCTAATGGACTAAGTTTGCCTCTGTAATCATCGTATACACCATTAAAAATTGCATATGCTTGTCCGTATTGCTTAGCTTCCATCGCTTTCCTTCCTTTTTCTAGATTCCCTTCGATTGTACTTGCAAAAGCTGAAGTTGACAAAAGGGAAAAGAATAATAGTAGGTAATGGAAAAGCTTCACATTTATAATTTTATTATCTGAGTAGGTTGACACTTAAGATATAGATTATTATTGGACTTTAGAACTGCGAATTTCAGCATAATTATGACTTTGCTAAAAATGTGTTCTAGTTACCTTACAAAGAAAAATACTTTTCTGTCACCGTTTCTACTACTTAAGGGTGATATACATCAATAGGATCACGAATCAAACACCCATTCTTTCATAAGTAAAGAAAGGAAGCTGGCAGTTATTGGCTGGAAGTAAAGAACTGTTGATTTCACCTGAATGCATGCGTATTTACTTTGAAGACATGTAGAGTAATCGGTCAGATATAGAAATGTCGAGAGAGGGAAGGGGATTAGATGTATTGATAATAAAGACTTAACGCAGTTATTTATGGCCTTCAAGATCTATTTTTAAGCTCATTTTAAGGGTAAACCCTAGGTCGTGAAAATCGTAGTTTTCCCCCATATATTTCAGGCTTTTAGGCACGGATATTGAACTTATCAAGATAATGTTAGTAACTGTTTCTGACAACTACTTGACATATTGAAATTAACCCTATACCTTTAATTAAATTTTCTACCCATGATCATTTTAACAATCACCATCATGATTCTGGCCCTTTATGGACACCAGATGATGGAAAACGCGTAGAGTGTATATGGCTGTTACTTTACAGCTGCATACATTCCCCTGACTTCACCTTCTGAGAAGTTGCCAGTAAGGCCTTTTTGGAAGGTGAATTCTTTATCTCCCACTACTTTTACCCTCCTGAAATCATAGCGTATTACACCATCTATGTCTTTCTCAAATATGAATCCATCGGTCTCTTCTTCGATTATCTTAGAGAAATAACGTCCAGCTTTCACTTCTGACATTCTTTCTTGTTTCAATTTCTGGATATCAGTTACGGTTGCTGTACTGCCGTAGATCTGTATATAATAAGACGTGTCAGACTTAATCCATACGCCTTGGACGAATCCTAAATCATCCTTTCCTACTTCAGCTCCTGGAGGAGCCTTTACAGAAATAGCCATACCATAGGATAGTAAGTCTAGTTCTTCATATGAGGATGTAGGGTCGTTCTTACATGCTGATACCAACAACAATAACAATAAAGGGAAGAGGTGTATGAATTTCATAGGGTCAAATGTAGCAATTTACATGCTTTAACTTAAGCAAGGCAAGAGGTTTATTATTGATTCCTCCAGCTGGATAAGATTCAAGCTGGGTTATCTAGATGTTACTGAGTGCGACTCCATATTGTAATCATCGCTGTTCGTGACAAGTACATACTTGTCTAAGTATTAAAATCCCACCATAAAAAAAGCGGCTTGAAAACAATTCAAGCCGCTTTTTTACTTAATTCCTTTTCTAAGAAGGGGAGGCAATTATGCCTTAGTCTTAATGCTACATCCTATAGCCTTAGTCATTGCAGGCTCTGGCTTGCTACCTTTCGATATAGCCTTCATAGCTCCTACAACATACTGAGCTTGAACAGCTGCAGCATCTCTTGCGTTGTCATCGATGGCTCCGATGTACTGTACCGTCATTTCCTTATCCATAACATATACATGAGGCGTTTTCGTCGCTCCGTATGCTGGATATATTTTCTGACCTTCATCGAAAAGGTAAGGGAAGTTAAACGACTTCTCCTTAGATCTTACAACCATAGCATCGAAAGAATCTTCAGGCTTAACCTCAGGATCGTTAGGATTTACAGCGACAAGTGCGAATCCCATTTCAGCAGCCTTAGCAGCTAGAGAAATAATTCTGTCTTCATACATTACAGAATAAGGGCAGCTGTTGCAAGTAAAAACAACGATGTATCCATTAACTGCATCTACTTCTGATAGTGTTATTGTACTACCATCTGTAGCTTTAAGAGAAAAATCAATGGCTTTATCACCTACTTGATATCCTGGTCCATCAGTTGCAGGAATAGCTGCAGTAGCTCCTATGGCTAGCAACATGGTCATTGCAAAAAATAATTTTTTCATGGTCTATTTTTAATGGTTTCTATAATATGCTCCACCTCAGAAATTGAGTGGAATTCTTTTTCATAAAATTGTTTCTTGCCTTGATACCAGACAACGGTAGCTGGAATGGCTCCCGACCAGCTCGGGTCTACTTTATCTATCCAATCGTTGACCTTTCCATCTTCTAGAAGCACAACTTCTGATTTCAACTGGTGCTTATCCATAAACGGGATTAAGCGTTTTTTAACCTGTCTAGGAAAGTCAAGGGATACTAAGGTGACTTTTACATCATCGGGATACTTTTCTGTGATAGCATCTATGTAGGGTAATTCCTTGACACAAGGAGCACACCAAGTCGCCCAGAAATTTATGATATGTACTCGATCATCCTCTAGGTCGAAATACTGACTCGCCAGATCCTCGAATAATTCTAGTCGCTTTACATCATCTTCTTGGGCGTGTAGATTAATCGTAGTCAGCAAGAAGAGTATATAAAATAATTTTTTCACAATCAGTATTCTTAAAATGTTTGTTGTAAAGGTAAACGTAGACCCTACCATAATGTTATCAAAAAAATCGCTTACTTGGTTCAATTCAGGGTTTCCTTTAAGAGACCTTTAAGTGTTTTCCATGAT
>CAZFJO010000284.1:0-4958 GCA_964518915.1 uncultured Saprospiraceae bacterium | reverse complement strand
TGTTGCCTGACCGATTTATGAGAATCCATAAATCATATATAGTAGATATCACACACGCCTCAGAAATCATCCTACATCCTGGGAGTAAGTATGAATTAAAAATTTCTCCAGACTTGGTTCTGCCCATCGGAAGAACCAAGTATAAGGAGGTGAAAAAAGTGATTACTGATCCGTAGGCAATTTGAATTTCATCGGTGGCAACTTGATCCTTTCATGCTCTACTTTTTTCCCTGAAGCAAACTCAGCCATTACTTCTCCTATCCGTGGAGAAGAAAGAAAAAGAGGATCACTGTGTCCTGCACCTTCTATGATTAAGTGGACACCTTTCCTTAATGTTTTTAATGTTTCGTCAGCATTGTTTACCGCCGTCCTTCCATCAAGTGTTCCGCTGATACATAGAACGGGAACATCTGAAGTAAATGGTTCTCTAAATTCATCTCCTAAATCCAGTTGCGGTAAAGCATCGTGGACAATCAAGTATGGAAAATTTATCGCATCTCCTAGTAACGTATGTTCTGCTTGCTCCTTGATTTTTAATCTTCTTTCTTGAGTCAATCCTGAGGCTGCATCCATGGCTGTACTCATGCCATTGAGTCTACCTAAGTGGGTATACAGGGCGTATTCTTTTATGCCAGAAAAATCACCGTTCTTCATGAGAGATACATGATAAGGAAGGTCTTTAAAAATGTCTGGACCACCTAAGTACCATGAGAAGAGTTGCTGCAGGCTTAGCTTACCGATTGTTACTTTAACCACACTTCCGTCAAATGGGCTTACCGTTTCAATCACTACAGGATTCTTATCTACCGATTCTAAAACAGCAGCCATATCTCCTAGAAAATCCGGATATGCTTTACTTGCTTCTGGATCCTTTTTTATCAGACTGTCTATTGCTTCTAGCAGTTCTTGTTGGTCTCTAGGCATCTTCACGGTATGGTTGTATCCTTCTAGCCCAGCAAGTATCATTCTGTCTACCTTATCCTCGTATTGTTTTAAGTATGTCAATCCCAGGTGGGTGCCATAACTGATTCCCCAGACATTGAGTTTTTCTGCATTAATGGCTGCTCTCAAGTCGTCCATATCATGCGCACTTTCTCTAGAAGTATAACCCTCTATATCGGATCCATTTTCTTCGAAGTAGGCAACCATTTTATCCACTTCTTCTGTTATCGGTGAGCTTACTTTCTCTGCAGTGAGTACTTCTGTGAAATCAATATTCCACGTTCCCATATAATTAGGAAGACCTTCCGACTCTCCAGTTCCCCTCTGGTCAAATGCGATGACATCTGCAACTGCTCTCATCTTCATAAACAAATCAAATCGGGTTCCACGAGCGGTTCCTATTCCGCTTCCACCAGGTCCACCTGCAAGATATATGATAGGGTTTCCCGGAGTGCTGCTTGTAGATTTAAACCTTACGAATTTCAGCCTGAGCATTCTGCTTTCTTTCTTCGCCCTATTCTCTGGGACTAGAAAACTTCCAAGCTCTGCATCCACTGTTCTTCCATCGCTTGTCTCGAAAACATAGGGTTCTAATGTCAGGTCATAGTCTTGTCCTTGTGCCGGGGTGATATAGATCATATAAAAAATGATGTAGATTACTTTTTTCATGTTCTTGTATTATTGTTAGTGGTTACGAAACATGATTCCAATATGAGGCGGAAAAAAGTGCAACACAAGTTATTCCTAGTCAACTGCTCAAGCGATCAGGTCAACTGCGTTAATCATCAGGAAATTAAAGATATCTTTGGTTCGAGATGAGATTATCTATCACTATATACCTACTGTTATTTTCTCTATGTCTGGCTGGACAAGGAGATAAAATTTCATATGGCAACTGGAAATTCAGTCATGATAATGGACTTACTTTTCAAGATTCTTTTTCTGTAAAGAACGGTAGGTACATACTGCAAGTAGATGTTATTATTCCCGAAGATCAAGACACAACTGTAGTGTATGGCGTATTTACAGGGATGCTTGCAGCCAGGAAAATATTCTGGGATGGAAACTATCTAGGCAGTAGTGGAACAATCGGAACGTCTAAACTAGATGAAGTTCCTGGTCGGTTGTCTGAAGTACATGTTATTCCTCCTCGATGGTTAAGCCCAGGGACGCATTCTATTCTTGTAGAGTACTCCACCTTTCATGGTCAAGACAATATGAGGTTCTATGGGGTCAATGTTGTAGACTATAATAAAAACTTACAGAGACCAATTATTGCGACTGCCTTCATTCATATATATGCAGGTTTCTTTTTTATCATCGGAATATTTTACCTCACCCGTTTTATTCTCGACAGATCTCAAGTTACTTCATTGTTGTTTTCTCTATTGTGCTTGCTTTTTTTCTCCTTAATAATTATGGAGTACGTTAAAAATTACTGGAACTATACTTATCCGTGGCACTTCACAAGGTTAACATTCATACTGGGAATTACTGTTATGATTGCCCTGACACTACCCTATTTTTTTATGTCAAGACTCAACCTCAGGGACAACTGGAAGTGGCTTATGATTCCCTATGTCTTGATTATTTCTTGCGCCATTTTCCTACGAGGCTTAGGATATGATACAGCTACATTTATAGTGATGGGCATAGGATTTATAAGTGCGAGTATTATCTGTGTCTATGCTTATCAGAAGAAGAAAAAAGATGCTGTTTTATTATTAATTACAATCATTCCCATTACGCTTATTCTTGTTTTAAACAGCCGTTACTATGACTATATCTTATATATAGGTTTCGGTATGCTGGTCCTTATTAATCTTATCTCCCTTGCCATAAGAGAAAGAAAAATAGTAAAAGAAAAAGAAGCTTCATTACTTCTTTCAAGTAGACTGAAATTAGATTTACTTAAGAAAAACATCCAACCTCATTTCCTAAATAATTCACTGATGTCTGCCATCGACTGGATAGAAAGAGAACCTAAGAAGGGGGTAGAATTTTTATTTGCGATAAGCAGAGAACTAGATATAATGATTGACATTTCTGAAAAGACTTTAATCCCTCTGGTGAATGAAGTAGAACTGTGTCGATCCCACCTATCTATCATGTCGTTTAGAAAAGAAATAGACTATCAACTAAAAACACATAATATAGAAGAGTATGCTGTCATTCCTCCAGCCGTTTTACTTACTGTTATCGAAAACGGAATAAGTCATCAGGTACCACAAGGAGGCGATATTACATTCACAATAACAGAAGAAGGTTCTGATACAGAATATAGATATTCAGTCCATGTTAATGGAATGGCCCGAGATGAAAAAATTACTAAGTCGTCAGGTACAGGATTTAAATATATCCAAGCGCGCTTAAAAGAAAGTTATGGTGATAAGTGGTCCTTCTCATCACAACAAGTTTCGGATGGGTGGGAGACAGTCATTTCATTTCCTAGATAACTTTAATACCCAGCAGCTTGTCCATCTTTTCTGCTTTCGCTTGCTCCGATGTAAACCTTGTTTTTATCGTCCCACATGATGGCTTGATATCCTCCGTAAATTCCTAAGGCATACTGAACGTCGTGTCCTTTTTTCAACAACTCCCTCATGATTTCATATGGGATGCCAGTCTCTAAATTTAAGACACCTCCATCTTCCATAAGTGATCCTGTAGGTTGTGAAGAACCGGTATGGTTTATCCTAGGTGCATCTCCTGCTTCTTGTAAGTTCATACCGAAGTCTATCATGTTGATTACAATCTGTGCATGACCTTGAGGTTGCATGGCACCACCCATGACACCGAAACTCAAGAAAGGTTTATTGTCTTTAGTTACGAAACAAGGAATGATGGTATGGAAGGGTCGTTTGCCTGGAGCATATACATTATTATGTCCTTCCTCTAGGGCAAATAGTTCTCCCCTATCTTGAAGAATAAACCCTAATCCTGGAGGTGTCATTCCAGAACCCATGCCTCTATAATTACTCTGTATATACGAAACCATCATACCATCCTTATCTGCAACAGTGAGATATATGGTTTCGCCTGTGTCTAAACTTCTATCGTGCAACCTCTTCGATGCACGGTCTGAATTGATGAATGCGCGTTGCTCATCGGAATAAGATTTAGAGATCAACTTATCTACAGGGACCTGAGCGAAATCCATATCTGTGTAATACTTAGCCCTATCCTCAAATGCCAATTTCTTAGCTTCTGTAAAGTGGTGAATGTATTCTTCACTCCCGAATCCCATAGAAGCAAGATCATAAGGTTCTAGTAGATTAAGAATCTGAAGGGCAGCGATGCCCTGACCATTAGGTGGAATCTCCCAGACATCATAGCCTCGATAATTAGTAGATACAGGATCTACCCATTCTGAAGTATGTGATGCTAAATCTTCATAAGTTAAAAAGCCTCCTTGTTCTTTAATGTATTCCGCAATGGTTCTTGCAATGTCTCCCTTATAAAAAGCATCTCTTCCTCCTTCTATCAGCTTTTTATATGTAGATGCCAAGGCAGGGTTTTTAAAAATCTCTCCCTTCTTAGGGATGCGACCGTTGGGGTTGTACACTTCTGAAAACCCATCGAATTTAGACAAGGCCTTACTTCCTATATTCCAGTAGTAGGCAATTACTTCAGTAAGTGGAAATCCATTTTCTGCGTAACTTATGGCTGGCGATAAAATCTTATCCATAGATAACTTACCGAACTTACCATGTAGTTCATA
The DNA here is from genome assembly GCA_964518915.1 of uncultured Saprospiraceae bacterium. Classification (GTDB taxonomy): domain Bacteria; phylum Bacteroidota; class Bacteroidia; order Chitinophagales; family Saprospiraceae; genus JABDLO01. The sequence goes on along the minus strand of CAZFJO010000284.1, from coordinate 295 downwards.
CCACCCATCTACAGCTCCTGGCACAGATACAGGAAGTGGACCATGAGAAGGAATATTAGAAAAATTGTTTTCTTTAAAATAATCAAGCGTTAGAGATTTCGGAGACCTACCACTTGCATTGAGTGCATGTAATTTTTCTGTCTTAGGATCCCATACAATAGCATAAAGATCCCCTCCTACTCCACATCCTGTAGGTTCCATCAATCCCAGGGTGGCGTTAGCTGCGATAGCCGCATCAACAGCTGATCCTCCTTCTTTTAATATATCCAGTGCTACCTGAGTGGCCAGCGGATGA
>CAZFJO010000283.1:0-4972 GCA_964518915.1 uncultured Saprospiraceae bacterium | reverse complement strand
AGTTGCCAATCCCATATCGTCAAGATCAATTGTAATATCTTGAGTTACACAAGATGGTACTGAATCATCGGTAACCATAACATCGGCTTCACAAGTACCCGTGTTTCCGGAATCATCTGTTACTGTTACGGTAACTGGGATCGTCATTCCTGTCTCATCACAATCGAATGTCATCTGACTCAATTCCGTATCTTCTACAGAACCACATAAGTCTTCTGTAACTATCATTAAAGTTTCAAGGTCAATATCTATACTGTTACCCGTAATGGAAACAGTTATATCTTGTATTGTACATGTAGGCGAAACATCATCTTCTACAGTTACCATAGCAGAACAAGTATTCATGTTTCCAGAGTCATCTGTAACTGTAACCACTACTTCTGAAGTTGTACCTACATCACCACAAGCGAAATCAAAACTTCCTGGAGTTTCACTTACAACCATTCCACATGCATCTGCACTTGAGTAATTTAGGTCCATAAGTGTTGCCGTAATTCCTGCGTCAGCATCTATGATTGAAACAGTGATATCATCTATGTTACAAGTCGGAGCTATATTATCCTCTATAGTAACCATCGCTGTACATGACCCTATATTTCCAGAATCATCGGTAACTGTAACCATTACTTCTGAAGATGTACCCACATCTCCACAATCAAAATCAAAACTTCCTGGCATTTCACTTACCACCGTGCCACATGCATCTGAACTGGTATAGCCCAGCTGCATAAGTGTTACTAAAACACCTTCATCAGCATCTGAAATCGAAACGGTTACATCACTTATATTACATATTGGATCTTCTCCATCCGTAACTGTTACCATTACTTCGCATGTATCCGCATTTCCACATGCATCCATGGCTATAAATTCTACCATCGTTGTTCCTACAGAATAAGAACCACTTGCATCTGCTCCTCCAGCATTAGCGCTATTCGTAATGGTGATGCCAGAATTACAACTACCATCTGCAGTAGCTGCGTCTAGGGTTACCATTGCTGTACAATCATCCCCTGCTGCAACTGTAATATCTGCTGGACACATAATGTGTGGCCTTGTAGCGTTAAGAAGAATTATATTTTGAGTATTGGATGCAACAATCGGTTGGAACCCACAATTGAATGTTACAGTATGTGTTCTTCTTATGAAAATACAATTTTCATTAGGGTAATTCATCAATGTATCATTTTCAAAGGTTGTGGTATAATCGTCGCAGACACAATCTGGATCAATCATCACATCCCCTGTAAGCCCTCCGCTTGGATCTAAATCTGGATCACATGCAGATACGGTTACATCATCAGGAAACTCTATACAATCTCTAGGATCCATACATAGATCAACATCGTTGTTATCCTGAACATCTATAGTAACTGTAACTACATCGGTATTACCGAAAATATCAGTAACCCATAATTCAATCTCGTTAAGCCCTAGGTCGAAACATCCGAAACACAGCTCCTTATCCGTAGTATCTTGAGAGAAACTAAAGGTAAAAGGAACATCACACGGATGATATGAACTTGCATCTAGTGTATCAGCTATTATACATGCTTTTTCTGTATCCGCCCACGGAGTTAAAGCAATTGCAAGACCATCCAGTCCTACCGCTTTAGGGCCATTTTCATCTCTTATCGTAAATAGCTGTAAGCAGGATTCCATATTCCCACATTTGTCGAAGAACGACCACAATATACTGTGTGTTCCTATAGGAAACATATCGGTTATGGATACAGAGTTTCCTGATCCAGAATCTTCAATTGTCATTCCTACACCGTCATTACCTGGATCGATAACATAAGACCATGTCATCTCTTCATCTGGCGTACAATCATCTGTAGCCGACTTAGATAAAGTAATCATTCCACCATCACAATCTACTGATCCTGCGGAAACTTCATCACACGATTCATTAATCACAGGATCAACATCATTGCTTATTTTTATCACTTGATCATATATCCATGTCTTAGGGTCACCATCTTCATCTTTCTGACACCAATCAATCACAGTCCACCTTCTTACAATCTTGAAACAAGCATTATCCTGTCCATTGAATGAAAAGAATTCATCTTTGTAAGTATGTGAAACTTGATCACAGAACCCTTCTGTATATTCTGGCTCTTGCATTCCTACTGGCAAATTCTCTGGATCTACATCCGCATCTCCACATAATTCAGTAGAAGAATAATCTTCTGGCCAGTCTATATCAGATCCGTTAAAATTAAAACTTGTTGTGTTTTCAATGGTGATTTTCTGATAATCAGTAGCCGTTCCATTAGCATCGCTAACAGAAAACTCTCTCATGATGTAACCTATATTACAACTGTTAATGCTGTCCGTAGACGTTTCCGTTACTGGGCCAGCTCCACACTGATCTACTACTGTAGCAGAACCGAATTGAGATAAGTCAGAAAAATCTATATGGTCTGAACAATCTACTGTCACATCTGCAGGAGCAGTAAGCGTAGGCGGAAACTTATCTTGTACTTCTATTTCTATCATACAGGTATTAGAATTTCCTGCGAAATCCGTCGCTTGTAATTCAAGCATTACTGTATTTCCTGCATCTTCACAACAGAACTCAGCGTAATCCATAAAGGTCGCATCTTCTACCCCTGTACAAGGCAGTCCTAGATCCATTCTTCTGATTAAGAAACTTTCAATACCACAAGCATCCTCTGAACCTGCGTCGAAGTTCTGAGCGAATGCATAAGCAACTCCTGAATTATCTAATCCCACTGTTGTTCTCTCATCGCAGACCATTGTAGGCCTTGTCTTATCTTCAACTGTTATGGTATATTCTAAACTATCAAGATTTCCGCATAAATCTGCAACAAAATACTTGATTAGGTTATCTCCAAAAGGCAACAAGGCACTTCCACCATTATTGTCATTGATGTCTCCGCCTGGATATACTATATCCACGACTACATTCGGCCCATCACAATTATCGTCTGCTTGAACCGGAGGAAGGATCGCATTGGCTTCACAATTTCCTGAACTTGCAGAGATAGTCATATCAGCTATCGGTGTAAGCTCAGGAGCTAGCGTATCTGCTATCTCAATCGTCTGTAACATAGATGTATCAAGTGGTTCCATACAGTTCCACTCATATATCTTCCACGTTCTCATTATTTTTCTTACGCATCCTATTGTACCTGCATCGCGATCCGTATATTCTACGAATATGTTACACAGATCAACAAAATCAGGATACAATGGAATTCCTTCTATGGTAGGAACACCGGTATAAAGTGGGTCGGGATGGCCTTCTTCGTCTGTTGGAAAATTATTGCACTGCAGTGCGCTACCGGCTGCTTTTGTAAGATTTTCAGGAAATTCTATAAGTGAAGTATCTATTCTCTCTACGTATATTTCAACCATACATGTATCGGATACATTTCCGAATTGATCTATTGCAAGCCATTTCTGAGAAATTATTTGTACGAACTCTTCGTAGTCGCAATCAGCATCCTGGATTGACTGACCCACTAAAAACGTCCCTTCTATACCTCCACAATTATCAGTGGCAATAGGTCCTTCATACTGATCTAATTTATAACAAGATATGGTTACATCCTCACATAAGAATTCTGGTGCCTGCTTGTCTTCTATGGTCAGTTCTGCCCAGCAAGAATTGCCTCCGCAGCCGTCGAATACTTTAGCGGTAATCGTCTGGCCTACGTGCTCAACACCTATGGTAGCGTTAGGAATGACAACATCATTCTCATCTGTAAGCATAACTGCATATGGAACATCAGGGATGATCGGGCTAGACATTATATCATCTGGCTCTATGGTTGCCTCACAGTCATCACCTAACGATACATTCATAAATGCCCTACAAGCAAAATATCCATTGGCAACTCCTATGGTCACTTGATGGACTGTTGGTTCTAAACATAAACCCGGTCCTGTAGGAGTCATTGTTATTTCATATGTTCCAGGTGTAGCGCTCCACTCTATTTCTATTTCAGTTGCCCTATCATCTCCTAGAATGGTTCCTCCAGCAGGCGGGTCTATGCTCCATGAGTAGCTCGTTCCTTCTAATAGAGGCACTGAATATGTCTCAGTGGATTCCACACAACTGGATATAGATCCAGACACGGGTAGACTATGATAAGTAGGTGCTTGTCCAGTAATTATGGCAAGATCACCGAAATCACTGTGTACTCTGATAACATGTTCTTCATTATCTACCAGTAGTATCTCTAATGTATATATACTCGTATCACTATCAGCAACATCGTTCTCTGTAAATGTAATGGCTTCGGCTACGTCAGCTGGATCACCTATTAAAAATGAAACAGGACTTCCTGGACTTGAATCATCTGGGTCATATATTCCATCCGCTACATCCAAGAACCAGACGACTCCTTCAAGACCACTGATCTCTAAAGTTGTTGTAAACTGGCCATCGTCTGGCATTGTTGCATTTTCTAAACATAAAAAATCTCCAAATCCGATTGCATCGAATGTATCATCCGGCGAATATCTCAACGATTCCACTGTACATTCAATCTCAGTATTACTTTCTGAGTGCAAGCCAAATTGGAATAGCATTAACATTGTTACTGTTAATGTACATCTGAATACTCCCCTCCATGAGGACGTATCAATTCTAAGTCGTTCCATAGGACCTTAGTTAAATTGTAGTTTTCTAAAAAAAAATTCAGCACTAACCAGCATGCGCCAGTATAGATCTTGGGCTATCTATCATTTTTCTCAGGAAAGGAATCTTCATGGTTGGTTTTACATGAAGATTTGAGCAAATATATAAATAATTGCTAACAATGGTAATACATATTATAAATATTTATCATTTAACATTTAAAACACCCTGTTTTCACTGTTAATATGCCTTGGATTTAAAATGCCTATCCGTTTATTGTAACCTAATCCACTAAATCTAGTACCATTTAGTAACCTAAACACCCACCATGAAAAAAGTTACTCAATCCATATTACT
>CAZFJO010000282.1:0-4996 GCA_964518915.1 uncultured Saprospiraceae bacterium | reverse complement strand
ATTAAGCTAATATTGCAAGTGGATTTTCTAGCATAGTTTTTAAGGTTTTAAGGAATTCTGCACCTTTAGCTCCGTCTACGACTCTATGGTCGCACGATAAAGTAACCTTCATAACATTTCCTATTGCAATTTCACCGTTTTTCACAACTGGTTTTTTGAAGATGGACCCAACTGCAAGGATGCAAGCATCTGGTGGATTTATAATTGCTGTAAATTCTTCAATTCCAAACATTCCTAGATTAGAAATGGTAAAGGTATTACCCTGCATTTCTTGAGGAGAGAGTTTCTTGCTTTTTGCTTTTTTAGCAAGAGCACGCACCTCTTGATTTATAAAATTAAGTGATTTAGCATCTGCATTATTGATTACAGGAACAAGAAGGCCTTCATCTACAGCTACTGCGACTCCTATATTTATATCCTTATTGACCCTTATCTTATCTCCTAACCAAGATGAATTTATGCTTGGGTGTTTCCTAAGTGCGGCAGCACAAGCCTTAACAATTATGTCGTTGAAGGAAATTTTTGAATCAGAATTTTCATTTGCCATTTTCCGAGCCCTTACGGTTTCATCCATATTGGCTTCTATGGTCAAGTAGAAGTGTGGCGCCTGAAATTTACTTTCTCCCAGTCTTCTAGCAATGGTTTTTCTCATTTGGGAAATAGGGTGATCACCATAGCTGACTTCAGGAGCGATGTTAATTGGTGCCGTACCATTATTCGATGTCGAAGGCGGATTTTTAAGGTATGATTCAATATCACTTTTTACAATTCGACCGTTTTCACCAGAACCAACTACGCTTGTAAGGTCTATCCCAGCATCTTTGGCCATAGATTTAGCAAGTGGGCTTGCTAGAACCCTTGCACTATCGCTCGAAGTGTGGTTCCCCATAGCCATAACCGGGGCTTGCTTTTCTGGTTGCGCTATAACAGTCGGTTGAGCCTCTGGAGCTGGAGTTGCAACTGCTGGAGCTGCCTCTTCCACTTTGGTAGCAGCAGCAGATGTTTTTTCTGCTTCAGCGAGCAATGCTTTATAATCTTCTCCAGCATCACCTATGATGGCGATTATGCCATCTACAGGAACTGGGCCTTTTCCTACTCCGATGTATAATAGTACACCTTCTTGGAAGCTCTCTAAGTCCATTGTTGCTTTGTCTGTCTCAACTTCTGCAAGAACGTCACCTATAGAGATTTTATCACCTTCTTTTTTTAACCACTCTACTATGTTCCCTTCCTCCATCGTATCGCTGAGTCTGGGCATTCTGATTATTTCAGCCATTATAAATAACTTTTAAACTTGATCTTAATAAATTAAGTAGGCTAAGGTAATGAATGTCGCGTCATTTTTAGCAATAAATTAAAGTACAACTCATGATAACTTTCTTAAATATGTTGTACTGGTATTTAATTGATTATTTTTGACTTAGAATACAATGAGATTCTAATATAACTGATAAATGATATAGTCAACGCATGGGTTACAGTTCGAAATTATTAGAAGATGCAATTGATGCTCTATCTATGCTGCCTAGTGTAGGTAAGAAATCTGCAATGAGATTAGCATTGTTCTTATTGAATGAAGCTCCTGAAAAAGGAAATCATATAGGCAGAACCATTCAGGATTTAGTCCAGAAGGTACAGTATTGTAAGTGTTGTCATACAATTTCTGACGGTGATTTGTGCTCAATCTGTATTTCAGAACATCGTGACGAAACAACAATCTGTGTGGTGGAGTCGATAAGAGATTTAATAGCTATAGAAGAAACCAATCAGTTTAAGGGGAAGTACCATATATTAGGCGGAATTATATCCCCTATAGAAGGGGTAGGACCTGAAGATTTAAATATTGCTACTTTAGTTTCCAGGGTTAAATCTGATGGAATTAAAGAATTGATTATGGCAATTAGCCCTACAATAGAGGGAGAAACTACTATGTATTATATTTCTAAGCTCCTTGAAGGCAATGAGGTTAATTTATCAAGTATCGCAAGAGGAGTCGCCTTTGGTGGAGAATTAGAGTATACTGATGAATTAACACTGGGCCGTTCCATTCAGACTAGAATACCTTATACTGTAAGCCAGTGATACCTCCTGCACGCATTGACTTAAGCATTATAATCGTAAATTATAATGTTCCTTATTTTCTAGCTCATTGCCTTGCGTCAATCTTTTCCTCTGAGTTAGAAGATCTGAAAATTGAAGTTATTATTGTTGATAATAACTCTAGTGATAACTCTGTTTCCATGATTAATAACCTATATAAGAATCAGGTTATTATGGTTGAAAATGCTGAAAATATAGGCTTTGGCAAAGCTTGTAACCAAGGGGTAGAAATTAGCAAAGGCGAGTATATATTGTTCTTAAATCCCGATACACTGGTTCAGAAAGATACACTCAATCGATCACTCCTTTACCTTAAGAAGCACCCGGATATCGGAGCATTAGGAGTTAAATTGGTTGATGGAAGAGGAGATTTTCTTCCTGAGTCTAAAAGGAGCTTCCCTACTTTATGGAATTCGTTTTGTAAGTTTTCTGGATTAAGCTCTATTTTTTCCGGTTCCAACATTTTCGATTCATATAACCTTGGTGGTCTTGATGAAAATGAGATTCATTCTATAGATGCACTGTGTGGAGCATTTATTCTAACTAAGAAAGAAGTACTAAATAAAAGTGGTGCCTTCTATCCGGGGTATTTTATGTACGGAGAAGATATTGATTTATGTAAGTGCATAAAAGAGAATGGTTATTCGGTTGTATATCATGGAGGACTTTCTATAATACACTTTAAAGGAGAATCAACAGACGCACGCCAGTGGACCTATTACAATCGATTTTTTGGGGCCATGTCGATCTATAGTGAAAGGCATGTGAAAGGGATTGGTAAACTTTTTCTATTCCCTGCAATTCAGCTTGTAAAGGTGTTTTCCTTCATCTTAAATAAGATTAAAGGGGCTACCAGCCAGATTCTTGATTGGATTGTATATGCCGCATTGTTTTTACTTATTTATATGAGCTGGGGGTATATGAAGACCAGTACCTTAGATTATTATCCGATAGATAAATTGCTTCCCATCATTTTACTTTATTCCGGTGTTATCGTGTTTTTTATTTTCTTATTAGGAGGCTATAGCAAACGATCTCGAATCATGAGATACGTATTAGGCATTATAGCAGGGTTTATCTCTCTGCTTGTGATACATGCATTGTTGCCCGTAGAATATCGATTTAGTAGAGGCGCCTTATTGGCTTTTTTTCCACTAAGTCTAGCGCTTTATTTAAGTCGAAAAAAAATAATAAGCGAACCCGTTAGCGAGGATTGGCATCAGGATATATATACACGCATAGGCGTAATAAGCCCTCTTTCTGAATACGAAGAAATCGTTGCGCTACTGCGCGAGATGGGGTTAAACCATAAAATTATAGGTAGGATAGAGCCTTCTGAACAATTTAGTTCAAGTTCCATCGGAAACATAAACCAGCTAACAGATTTAATCAGCATATATAAGCTTTCTGATATTGTGGTTGATACAGGGCACATAGATTCCGATCTATTTTCCTTGTCATCCAGACCAGAAAATAAACCCAATGTCAATTTTAAGTTTTACAGCAAGGCTACTAGATCCTTCATAGAAAGTCATAATGCCCGAAGAAAAGGAACCTTATATTCAACTAATTTCGTTAGTAACCTAAGTCAACACGAATATATCAGACAGAAAAGAGTAGTTGATGTATTTATATCAATCATCTTAATATTAGTACCCTTGTTTATTTTATTCAAACCCAGGTTATATAGATATGTTTTCTCTGTTCTTATAGGAAATCACTCTTGGGTTTCATATAATAAAGTAGATAATCGTAGGTTAAATCAACTTCCTATAATAAAACAAGGGGTTATAGAATTAAATGATGGTAACCATCAATTATCATGGAGTGGACACTTGAGTTTGGCAGACCAGAATAGAGAGTATGCTAATCGGTATTCTTTTTCCTATGACCTCGAAATATTTTTCAGATATCTGATCAATTCCAAAAATTAAATCTTTTGCTTAGAAAACAACAACTATGAAAGAACTTAAATCTAGAATTAAAAAGCAAGCAGAAGAGTTATTTTCTACTGTACTTGACTATAGAAGAACCATTCATAGAAACCCTGAATTGTCTTTTTCTGAAGAAAAGACGGGTTTATACATTAAGCAGATTCTCGATGATTTAGGAATTCTGAATACACATGGATGGGCAGGACATGGTGTGGTAGGGATTATTAATCCGGATAAGGCGCATCTAAGGGTAGTAGGGATCCGTGCTGATATAGATGCATTGCCCATAAAAGAACAGAATGAAGTTGATTATAAGTCAGGTAACGAAGGTGTTATGCATGCGTGCGGACATGATGCTCATACGGCCAGTCTCTTAGGAGCAGCACATATTCTTAGCAATATGAAAGATGAAATTAATGGCTGTATAAAATTGATTTTTCAACCTGGAGAGGAAAAACTGCCTGGAGGAGCTTCTATCATGATTAAAGAAGGTGTGCTAGAAAATCCGAAACCTGATATCGTATTAGGTCAGCACGTACATCCACCCTTAGAAGTAGGAAAAGTGGGTATAAAGGAAGGCCCATATATGGCTTCTGCAGATGAGATTTTTCTTACTGTAATAGGAAAGGGAGGTCATGGAGCTCTACCAGATATGTGCATAGATCCTATTCTAATCGCAAGCCATGTTGTTTCAGGCCTACAACAAGTAATAAGTAGAAATGCGCAACCTGCCGTACCGAGTGTATTAACCTTCGGTAAAATATATAGTGATGGTGGAGCTACGAATGTAATACCCGACCGTGTTTTTCTCGAAGGTACATTCAGAACCATGGATGAGGCATGGAGAAAAAAAGCACATACCTTGATAAAGAAAAATGTAGAAGGAATCGTAACAGGAATGGGCGGGAATTATGATTTAGATATTAAAGTAGGGTATCCTGCATTATATAACGATGAAGATG
>CAZFJO010000281.1:0-5056 GCA_964518915.1 uncultured Saprospiraceae bacterium | reverse complement strand
AAATTATCTCTACCGCTGATCAGAGGAGAGCAATTCAAGTTGATAACGGGATATACCTATAATGCAGAACAGTTTGAATTAAGGAATACCGGTAGCGATTATGAAGGAATTATTCAAGCAACGGATAACATTAATTTTAAGAGTTCTTCTTTTAATCTGAACCTAGCGTATTCTCTCAATGAGGTCAATTATATCGGTGGAAGATTTAGTCTATCGTATAATGGAAGCTATGACAATTTAGTAAGTTTTTCTACCCGATACGCCATCTATAGTGGAGGCATAGCCTACGGGATAAAGAAAGATGAAGACAATGAGTGGGGTTTCGGTATTGCTGGGTCTAGAAACTTCAGAAGTCAAGGGTTCAGAGCTCTACCATTTTTATTTTGGAATAAAACGATAAACGATCATTGGGGTTTTCAGATAACACTGCCTTCTTCATTTAACTTGCGTTATAATGTCGATGACAAGACGATCCTTATAGCCACGGCTAATTATAATGGAGATAGCTATTCATTTGATCAGGTGGTATTTGACAATAGAGCGATAGCATTTAACCATGCTGAGATATTGACCGTAATGAAATTGCAGAAACAAGTTATTCCATGGTTGTGGTTAGATGTTCAAGCTGGATATCACTTTAATTTTAATAGCAGTTTCGAGTCACAATCGACTAAAGAAGCGTTGCTTGAAATAGACCCAGGAAACAGCCTTTTATTTAAGATCGGAGTATTTATTTCTCCACCAGATAAATTTTTAAACTAGAATGAAAGAACCCATAAATATATATAACAATATAAGCCAGTTAGATGACCGAACGCCTGCACATGCTATAGTAGAAAACACGGACCTCGTCATTGTGAAATACGATGAAGAAGTAAGTGTTCTTTATGGTAGATGTCTGCATAGAGGAGCCTTGATGGCCGATGGACGTGTAGAAGGCGACAACCTGATATGTGGTCTCCACAACTGGGATTATCGCGTAGATACTGGTGTAAGCGAGTATAACAATAAAGAAGTCCTCCGTAAATTCACAAGCTGGATAGAAGATGGAAACTTGTATGTCGATAAGAACGAAGTCATCGCTTTCGAGGAGATTAATCCACCACCTTTCGATAGGGAAGCCTACTTAGGAGCATACGCAGATACCCATCCAGAATCTACAGAACCATACACAAGATATATTACAGAATTAGCTCGCAATGGGCTGAGCAATTATGGCCATCATGGGCCATCTGCAGCTATGGGAGTAGATAGAAATACCCTTCCTAAGTGGGAAGACATTCAGTTTCTACCTGCGCAACTGGCCGTACGACCTTTGCTTGATGAAGAATCAGTCTCAACGAAAACAGTCATCGGATCTTCAGCATTAAAGCCGCTGATTTTAGACAAGCCATTTTTCGTTTCTGATATGTCATTCGGTTCATTATCACGAGAAGCTAAGATTGCATTAGCTATGGGTTCCGAAATGAGTGGGACGGGGATATGCTCTGGTGAAGGCGGTATGCTACCAGATGAGCAAGCTGCTAATAGTAGATATTTTTATGAGCTTGCTTCTGCAAAATTTGGATTTTCGTGGGATAAAATTGAAAAGGTACAAGCGTTCCATTTTAAAGGAGGGCAAGGTGCTAAGACTGGAACAGGTGGACATCTTCCTGGCAATAAGGTAGTAGGAGAAATCGCTAAAGTTAGAGGTTTAAAAATCGGACAGACAGCAATATCGCCTGCTGCATTTCCAGATTTAAAAACAACTGAAGACTTCAGAGCTGTAGCAGAAAAAGTCCGAGAAATTTCAGGAGGCATTCCTGTAGGGTTTAAGATTGCTGCCAGCCGCATAGAGATGGACATTGATTTCGCCTTAGAAGTTGGTGTAGATTACATCATACTTGATGGTCGAGGTGGTGGCACAGGAGCAGCCCCTACAATATTGAGGGACAACATCAATGTACCCACCATACCTGCTCTGGCACGAGCAAGAAAGCACTTAGACAAAGTAGGGTCTAAGATAGAGCTGGTAATAACTGGTGGATTAAGAGTCGCAGAAGACATCGCTAAAGCCATGATGATGGGTGCTGACGCTGTCGCTATGTCCAATGGTCCACTTCAGGCTATCGGTTGCCTAGGTATGAGGGCTTGTAACACGAATAATTGTCCAGTAGGAATAGCCACGCAGAAAGACCACCTCCGAGCTAGGCTCGAAATTGAAAAATCTGCTCAGCAGCTGCATAATTATTTTGAAGCAACTAACCAGTTGCTCAAGGTAGTGGCTCGATCTTGCGGTCATGACCATACCGATAAGTTTCGATTTGATGACTTATCTACCTATAACTGGGACATTCATAAATTGACTGGTATTTCATATGCTGGGGTAAATGCATAATTATGAAAGTGAGGATTTTATACAGCGTACTTCTTTTCTTATTAATAAATCAATGGTCTTACTGTCAAGATTTATCTGAGCTATACAAGGAATCAGTAAAGTCAGTTGTCACCTTATATACTGTAGAGTATAAGTATAGTTCCGGAAGTATCAGCCCGAGTGAATCACTGGGATCTGGAGTTATCATCGATTCAGAAAAAGGGCTTATAATGACAGCTGCGCATGTTATAGAAACAGCCAATGTTATTAAGGTGAAGTTGAACAACGGGAACACTTATGATGCAGAAATTATAAGGTCTGTACCCAGTGCCGATATCGCTCTTATAAGAATCACCGAATCTGTTCCGGGGCTTGTATCTGCAGGTATTCACGCCCCTTATAAGCAAGTAAAGACAGGCCATCAAGTCTATATTATAGGAGCTCCATTGGGCATAGAAAAGTCATTATCATCAGGATACATCTCAGGCTTCATGCAGAGAAACACTTTGTCTAACGGGAATATGGCACGATATATTCAGACAGATGCGGCCATTAATCAGGGCAATAGTGGCGGTCCTATGTTTAACATGAATGGAGAAGTTATCGGTATAGTAAGTTTTATTTTGTCCCAGAGTGGTGGATTTGACGGTATCGGATATGTCGTAGACATAAGAACGGCTAGAGAACTATTGCTAGACGATGACAGTCATTTTTGGTCGGGATTTGATGGCTATTTTTTAGACCAGAATCTCAGTGCTGTGCTCAATGTACCTCAGAGTGCTGGACTGCTCGTGCAACGTGTGAGTAAGCAATCATTTGCTGAGAAGATGGGGCTGCGAGGAGGCTTTTTTCAATCTGAGATTCTAGATAATAAATTGTGGCTGGGTGGTGATATCATCCTAGAGATCCTAGGGTCCAGTTGCGATAGCCCACATTCTCTGAACTCTATTAAAAAAGAAATTCAATCCCTTAAAAGTGGTGAAAGTATATATGTTAAAGTACTTAGGCAAGGTAAAATATTAGAGTTAAGAGAAGTAATTGAATAATTTATGAAGGGATATTTTTATCTGGTCGTAGTGCTTTTTTTACTTACACAATCCTACGCTTGTGTAACCCACAAGGCCACCTACGAGGGAGAGTGGGAGAGACTACCAGGTGTAGATAAACCTTACTATACAGTCTATCTTATAGGCGATGCGGGCAATGCGCCGCTAGGGCAGAGTACGGAGGTGTTCGATTACCTTAAGCGCGAACTCGATGCAGAAACTGCTTCTTCTGCTATCGTATGGCTCGGCGATAACATCTATCCGGTAGGATTAGCGCCTGATAATAGCCCTTACCATGCGGAAGGCAGACACAGGCTGATGGCCCAGCTCTCAACCATGGCTGATTTTAAAGGTTCTAAGTTTTTTATTCCTGGAAATCATGACTGGTATACTTTCGGTCGGATCGGTTTAAGAAGGCAAGAATTACTGGTAGATTCTTTTTTACTAAACACGCCTAATCTCAACAATCAGAATAACTTTTTCATTCCAGATAAGGGGTGTGGAGATCCACAAGTTATAGATCTGACTGAAGACCTGGGATTGTTGCTGATGGATTCTCATTGGTTTTTAAATGAAAAAGCACGGTCAGGCGATCAGTCTGTATGTAAGGTAAAAACGGCAGCTGAGTTCTTAGATAAGTTAGCTGTCGAAATGAATGATAATAAAGAGAAATCTCTCATTATAGCTTCTCACCATCCACCTTATACTTACGCTCACCACGGCGGCAAATTTCCCGTTAAGGACGATATATTCCCTTTAACACAAGTTGTTGATTGGTTGTACATTCCTATGCCGATAAATGGATTTATTTTCAACCGCATGAGGCTTCGAGTTTCAGAACAAGATGTATATCATCCCCTGTATAAGAAATATAGATCCGAATTGATACATGCATCAGCAGCTAAAGGAAGAAATATCATCGCTTCCGGCCATGAGCATACATTGCAATTCATAGAAAACCATAATCAATACTTTATTGTAAGTGGTGCTGGTACGAAGAAAAACAAAGTAGGTATGGGAAATGGTTCTAAATTTAGTATAGGTGAGAAAGGATATGTAAAGCTATTATTTAAGGACCCTAATAATGCGGTGGCTCAATTTATAGTGCCGGGACAATTCGAACAGTATGACAATGTAGCGTTCGAGAAACTAATATCTCTAAAATAGAAAAACCCAGAATTATGGAAAAGGAAAAATTTAAATATTACAATAGGGATTTATCTTGGTTGCGATTCAATCATCGTGTGTTGCAAGAAATGGAAGACGTAAGAAATCCGCTGATGGATCGATTGAAATTCGCGGCAATATTTTCTTCTAATTTAGATGAGTTTTTCGAAGTGAGAGTGGCTGAAATAAGAAGGATTAAATCCCTGGACAAGCGGTTAAGAAAAAAATTAATATCGAAACCCAATCGCTTACTTAAGTCAATTAAAAAACATATCCAGCAGATGGAGCAGCAATTCGACCAAGCCTTGTTCGGAGAGCTTATTCCAGAATTGCATGAAAAAGGATTTAGTCTTCTGACTTCAGAAAAGTATGACGATTCGATTCAAGATTTCTGTGTAAAATATTACAAGGAAAATATTGAAGAAAAGCTGAAAAGCAGAACAGAATTTAAAACAGATGAGGATAGACTGTTTATAAAATCTGGTGA
>CAZFJO010000280.1:0-5060 GCA_964518915.1 uncultured Saprospiraceae bacterium | reverse complement strand
CATCACAAGCAGCATTGATGTCTGCTAGACCTGATCCTAAGTTTAAACCATCATACGGATTGCAGTCTGATGGAAACTTGTATAAATTCTTTTTGAATCCGCCCAATAACGCCAACTTGTAAACTGAAAATTGTGTGAAGAAACTATTTTGAAAAAAATTAGACACGGTCTCTTTACCTCCACCTGTTAATAATACATAGGGGAAGTTTAATCCGATATTGGCTTCAACACAGGTAGCAACGTCTGGGCTGAGAGGAGTGTTACTATTGAAGCAACCTGTGGTTGCTCCTACTTTTCCTACCGCCTCACCATATAAGTCAAAGTATACGCCAGCCGCTGCAAATTCTTCGAATCCTGTCACTCCTAAAGATGCTCCGAAAGTAAAAGTGGGCTTTATGATTCCTTGGACTGCACCGTTAATCTGTACACATGCCATGCTGTTGTCATACACTGCATCGTTTGGGAAACTTCTGACTTCAAGAAAACCATTGGAAGGTCCAAATATTGTTTCATAAAAGCCAAATGGCAATAGTGCTGATGTAAGAGGCGTCCAATCAAGTGGATTGAGTGAAAAAAAGTTGGACTCAATGACCAAATCATCTCCTACTAATGATACATCCCCAAGACTAAAACCCAGTGAAGCGCTTCCTTTTAAATTCATGTTTAGATCAAAACCTAGGTCAACATTTATGGCTACTGGGATTCCGGCTATCGATTTAATAGGTGTAAATCGTTTTAAATTTATAGAACCTTCATTGAGTCCGAGGACATTAAAACTAGCTTCAGCATTGTTGGCACCTTGAATAGCAGCACTTGCTGTCATAGAAAGATTCTGAAGGACAATGTCTTTCATCGATAGAGTAAACTCAACTAACGCATCTGACTCTCCGATGTATTTCGTCTCGAATTTATATTGAAAATCAACATTGCAAGAAAAATTGGCCAATCCTAGAGACACTTTATACCCAGTTCCAAGAGGAAGATCTCCTGAGATTAGAGTCTGATTAACCAGACTCACTGTTCCTTCTGGTAGAGCAGTCCAAGGCTCTTCGTTTCTTAAAGTAATCTCCTCACCATTGACATAGTTGAGATAAAACTCTTCATACATTTCTTTTAATTGAGGAGTCTCTGTAACAGCCGTAACCATTCCTCCACTTTCTGAAAGAGAAACAATTCTTCTTCCAAATTTAGAAACGTCAAATGTATCCACTAATTCGGGTAGAAATAAAATATCACCGACTTGTACATTCATCAGAGAAGAAAGGTCATTCCTATATTCAATGGCCTGATCATCCAGTGCTTTAATCTCTGAAATCTCATTCACTTCTGGTCTTAATAAGTTAGAAACCAAGGTAAAGTCAAAAACATTTTCCGTACCTTCTTCTAATGGGACATCTCCAGGTGTAATCGGATCTTTCAAGCAAGAAGTCAACGTAATTATCATCAACAGTATATATGTAAAGCCATGCTTCATCATTTATTCATTTTAACGGATTCACTAAATGGAGACTTCTTACCCTTCTTACTGACCATGCGCATCCTATATGTATAGGTTTTGTCTGTCTCCACATTTTTATCTATATATTCTCCTCCATCAACTGACATAGAAGTCAACTTCTGCATCGGTCCATCGTCTTGAGATTTGTAGAGAATGACCATTTGCGCAAGCGGTACTTCTTCCCAACTTAATCGTATAGATTCTTCTTCAACAGAAGCACTTAGCTGAGGCTTCATCAATTCTAATCCTCCAGCAGTCAGGACTAGATCCTTGACTACTTTGCTTATCTGTCCGACTTCATCTTCTCCTATAAATCGATACCGATAGGTGGAAGAAGGAGACACTGTCTTATCTGTATATGTACGAGGTACTTCAATCATTTTTTCAAGGGTTACCCAGGCGCTATCTGGATGATTTATTTTTCTTTCGATCATGTGATGGACTACATCGCGACTGGAACTCGGAATAAGAGAAAACTTGATTCCCTCGCTTGTCACAGAATAATCAGACAATAAGGCCGGGCTCGGAGGAATAAGATCAGGACGGTTTACTTCTATGGTATCCGAGAAAGTAGACTTACGGTAATCTTCATCTATGGCTATAACAGTATAATATCTTTTTTCTGTCAGCATAGCCATGTCTACCGTATCGAAAAATATTTTAGCTCGCCAGATGTCAGGTGTGAGGCGGTGCATATGACGATCATCCCCATCCGCTCCGAAGACATAATATCCGATCACATCTTGATCTACAGGATCATCCCACTTGAGGGTAATGATTCCTAAAGTGTCTACGTGTGCCTTGATCCCTTCTGGTTTAGCAGGCGGATTGATGTCTGGAACACTGACTAGAATCTCTCGACTTTCAGATTCATTGCCAGCTGCATCTATGGCTAGTAATTTTACGCGCTGGATACCTTTTTTGGCAAATGTTATGGTGCCGCTTCTGGCATCTTTGTTTGCCCAGTTTTGTTTTCTTTCGGTCAAGTTGCTTTCTATAATAAGTACATCATAGTGATCGACGTCTTCTATGCTGTCTTGCGTCCATGTAAGCGCAACCCCTAGGTGAATCTGACTGGTATCCACGGATACAATAGGTTGTGGAGGAGGCGTCTTATCCAGGCTTTTAACTCGGATAGGCGCCGAAGGAATACTCCAGTCACTGAAAGGATCCATGCCTATGATTCTGATTTCTGTTTCTTCTCCAGGAAGCAATGGAACAGGGTAGGTATAGAATCGTTGTTCTATATCTAGGGACTCATCCATCATCTGGACATAAGGTTGCTCGTTAACCTGAACCCACTGACCACCTTGTTTCTTTTCTATGTTGTATGCAGAATAGTGGATATCATGGAGTGGTTTTTCCCATTGTAGAATTACCTTTTCTTCATAAGAAGTGTGGTCATAAATAATGGGTTGAAATTCCTTGACGTAAGGTCTGACGACTTTAAAGTCTCTTCCATAAGGAAGGCCTTTAGTTACAATTTTATAAGCGTAAGTCTGGTTAGGTTCTATGTCAGAATCTACCCATCTCAATCCGGCTGCATCTGCAGCAACGGCATCCCTTTCTGCTGCAAAATGAAACAAAGACCACCGGTTGTAGAAATTATCGGACTTATCGTATAACCCTGCTGGAGATCCATCGTACTTGGTGTTTTCCCAGTTGCGGTAAGCTTGTTCTGTGATGACCATCAGCATGTCAGGATTGCTGCTGGTAGAAATCATTGCTTCAAGCTCTGCTTCGGTTTTCATTTTAACCTCAGCAACTAAAGCGTATGCACTTTCTGCTTCGTCTTTTTTTCTTCTGTAGATTTCCACCCCTTTTGCAAGATTCCCATACCAGATGGCTGGGTGGTCATATCCCCACCTCAAGATGGTAGAATCTACCTTGTACTTAGCAATTATATGTATATCTCCTTGTTGGGTGCGTTCTATAGCGAGGTCGACAAGATTGTCTTGAGCCATCAATCCATCGGCAAGCCATAGGATTATGGAGATAAGAATGCATTTATATAGCATGGTGTTTTTCATAGTTTATTCTATTGTAAATGCTTTAATGATTGAGCTACCTGGTAAGTGAATCCCATTTTCAGTAGGAAGGAAGGTAGTATTCGCTTCGAATTTTATTTCTGTATCGTTGTCACTTCTAAAACCAGAAGGATTCAAAATGGCACTCATGTTAAATGATAAATTAGTACTTATGAGTGTTAATCTACCGTCGCCATCAACAGGCACCCATTCTTCTGCGAAATCATCGTATAGTTCAGCATCATCCTTGATATGTTCTATCACGAAATATTTAATCCTTGTCTGGTTGTCCTTATATAAAGATGCGTTTGTTCCAGTTAGAATCATATCATCTTCATCTTCTACTTGTAAAATGTCTGGGGCTTTCACCTTGTGGTTTAGTGCTACTTCTATGTTTTCTGCATTTTCCCAATCGAATTTATCTCCAAAAGGTAGAAGCGGAAATACAGTGCAGACAGGAACCAACTCTAAAGACTTAATGGCTTTTTCAGCTAATTTTCTACCATATGATGTTACTGAAGAAGGCGCTGACCATCCAGGATAGGGTGGATCTATCCAATCAGGGATATTGCTATCCCAGCCTACCTCTAAACCCGTTTCATCGAAAAGCACATCATTGCCGCTACTAAACATTCCATCTAAATGCTCGTTAGCTATATCTAGTAAAGTTTCACTATCTACACAATTGTTTGTTTCAGTGCCTTGAACCTGATCCACATAGGTACTTGCGAATCCTCCGATAAATGGGATGGCAACCCTGGTCTGATAATCCCCCGTAAACTGATCTGTTATTTTCACACGTGGAGCCACGGCGTGTAGTTCGTCAATCTCATATCCATTGATATCGAAATCATCAAAGCCTTCGAAATTATCGATGCTTAGTTCTAGATAGTTTCCATTCATAGAGGTTGTTATGGTTGCATTTTCTAGTTTTTCCTCTAGTGAATTGTATTGACTGGTTTCGAAGGTATAACTGTATACCAATTCTTCTCCTACAGAAACTTGGTCGCTGGGATTAATCTCGGTCGCATCGGTAGAGATGGTGGCTTCAAAACTTATATCAAGATCAGAAAATTCGTCGTCTTCATCTCCCCCTAACCTAGTAGTATGTTGTTCTAGAATTCTAGCTTCTACGTTCCCTGGGATGGTTAGCATTCCTTCTGTTTTTCTGACTATCTGTACGATGTATTTTTTATTATTATCTAAAGACTCAGGAAGCAAGTAGGTGAGCATGTCCGAAACTGGGTCATAAGACGCTTCTGATCTATATAACTCTTCTCCTGAAACTTGCTTTTTAAATACGGCTTCATAGGTGAATCCTGGTGACTCAGTTGAAGGCTTGAATGCATTATATTCTGCCCCTACAGTCATGATGGTTCCTTTCCTATTGGGAGTAAAATCATCTTGTAAGAAGAATTTTTGATTTCTATGAGGGGCCGTGTACATTACACCTTCTTCATCGAGGGTACCATCAGGCTTCTTCGTTCTGAATTCGAGTGGCTCCCCATCTTCCAGAAGGGATTCTTCCCACTTTC
>CAZFJO010000279.1:0-5132 GCA_964518915.1 uncultured Saprospiraceae bacterium | reverse complement strand
AGATTCTATGACAACTTGAGCTAGGGCTTTTCCTAAGCCACTTGATATTCCTGTAATAAACCAGACTTTATTTTTCATTGATACGACTTTTTAAGTTAGAGATATAAGTTTCTTGGGATGGTAGCGCTACTTTAATTTAGTCTTAGAATTAAGATATATATTTTAAATATTGACAATACAAATCTCTTGATATATCCTCCTTTATAAAATGATCTAGATTAGGAAAAAAGATTGAACTGGTTCAATCTTTAGAAGATCGTCTTTTTCTTATTTTACTTAAGAATTCTGGAGATATGCCTAAATACGAAGCTAAGACATACTGAGGTATTCTATTTGCTATATGGGGATATTTTTCTAAGTATTCATCGTAGCGTTCTTCCGCGGATTTACTGATACTTGAGATTACGCGTCTTCTTGAAAAAGCAAATGCTTTTTCTGTGGTTAATCTGAAATATTCACTGAGGGCATGGATTTCCTTGCATAAAGATTCGATTTCATCGAATTTCATTTGAAAAATGACTGAATCTTCTAGTGCTTCTGCAAAGTTTAAGGCGGGTACTTGATTGATGTAGCTGTAAAAATCAGTTACAAACCAATCTTCAACGCCTATACTGACCGTATGCTCCTTACCCTCCATATCTAAATAAAAGACACGAAAAGCACCTTTTACGATATAGGTTCTGCTGTGGCATATAAAACCAGGTTGTATGATGAATTGTTTTCTCTTTACCCTTGATGTTGTAATTATAGAAGTAAGCCTGGAAACTTCGTCTTTGGTAAGTTCTACGTATCTATTGATGTTAGTTAGTAGGGGAGAATAATCGATCATATATCATCCTTTCTGTTTCACAGTGTAATATATAGAAGCTTAGCCATATCCATTACATCTATTCTGGACTATGATGATCGTAGCTCAGTACATTACTCATTTTCCATATATTGTCTTCTAATACCCATACAGTTGTAAACCTTGCTGACGAAGTATGTAAGTCTTCTTTACCTACTTCTCGCATGTAGAAATGATGAATACCATGTTGGATTCCACCATAGAGTATTCCATTATTGT
This sequence comes from uncultured Saprospiraceae bacterium, assembly GCA_964518915.1. GTDB lineage: Bacteria > Bacteroidota > Bacteroidia > Chitinophagales > Saprospiraceae > JABDLO01. Next base: position 4,066 of record CAZFJO010000279.1, on the reverse strand, counting down.
ATAGCGGGAATACTTCAAGGCTTTCTTCTTCTAATTTTCTAATGGGCTTTTTTGGGCCATCCCCACAGATATATTTTTTCGTGTTTTCAAAGAAAGCTGTACGATCTTGAAAACCACTTTGATCGTGATAGAATTTTATATCAGCTGTTATATGCTTGCGCAAATACGCCATATCACATTCGTTAAACCCGCGTTGAAAGAATAAACTGTCTTGTGTTTTCAGGGTGATAATAAAGATTTGGCTTTACTCAATTGCCCTTGAACGATAAAGGTTGATACCGTGAATATTAAAAGACATACATACTTCATAGATGATTAAACTTGCTTTACTTATTCTGCTTTGGTCAGGGTTATTCTTCCATTAACAACAAGACCAGTTACTTTATCATCTACAATGAAGTCTATTTTATTGCCACTATTCATGTCTATGAATTGCGTCTCCGTTAAAGGAGCTAGTTTTAATTTGCCTACAGGCGTCATAGCACTTAAGTGATTGTCTACAATCTGCATGTTAATAGAAAGTCCACGTTCCTTAAGTTCATACTTGCCGGCAAATGGAAGCAATTGATCATCTGATAAATTTAATATATCTACGATGGTCAATGATGAAGTAGGCCAGTTGTAATGGTTGGCGATTGCATTTTCAATTTCATTGATGAGTGCTCCACCATTATCGGCATTGGTCATCACAATTACTCCATACCCTTGATTGACAGACGCAAGCATATTGTTCGTAAATCCTGCATTTTTACCTCCGTGACCGAAGAGAAGTGAATCTCCCTCGTTCTGCAAGGAAGGTCCTAGGCCCCATCCGTTCTTGTGCTTAGTAAGCATAAGGTCTATGGTTTCTGAAGAGAGAATTCCATCTTTTTTACCTTTCTTTATTTCTTGTATCTCTATGATATAATTCGCAATTTCCGATGGTGTAGTCCATAATCCAGCGGCAGCTTGTTCTGGATAGTTGTTCCATAACCCTTCAATCAGTGCTCCACTTCTATCGTATGCTGCGCTTATATTATTCTGATACTTTTCAGATATAGGCTGTTGGTAAGTACTGTTTTTCATCCCCATAGGATGGAGAATGTTCTTTTCCATATAATCTTCAAGCGCAAGACCACTTACATCTTCGACTACTTTTTCCATTACGGTATAACCGCCGCCAGAATACCTCCAGATACTGCCAGGAAGTGTATCAACTTCAATCTGACCGGTATTCCCATTGCCATTAAGTACATCATTGATTTTAGGAAAAGTATCTTGCTGTTGATAACCTGGAAAGCCATGAACGGTCATGCCAGCAGTATGGGTAAGTAGTTTTTCTAAAGAAACTTTTTCAGAAACGGTGTGCCTGCTATCTGGAACCTTCCATGTTTTCAGATAGGTATTAACATCTACATCTAGTTTTACCTTACCCTCATCATAGAGTTTTAGTGCAGACAATGCAGCGATAGGCTTACTTATGGATCCGGCTTGGAATAAGGTTTCTTCATCTATCATTGTTTCTGTCTCCGTATTGGCGTAACCGTATCCTTTGGCCCATTTCAGCTTACCATTTTCGATGACGGCAATACTCACACCTGGCACCTTGTGGAATTCCATTCTTTCAGTAATGTTGAAGGTCTGGAATTCCTGTCCTTTAACCTGGATGTTTTTCATCAAGCCATTTTCTATGGCTTTTATTTCTTGATTTATATCCTTATTGTCTTGAGCCGATAGGTCGATTGTTGTCCATAAGGTTAATAAAATCAGTATGTAGTTTTTCATTGTCTGGGTTGTTTTCAAGTAAGATGCAATTTAAAAGAATTTTGTTTCTGATTTTGTGTTTAAAAAAAAATCTAGCTTCATCTTTTTTGATATGTAACCAGGGTATCTATTCAGATTTAATTACAAGTATGGATTTATTGGGAATAAGTTATTGAAAACGTTCTGGAAAACAAGCATTTCAGAATTGCTCAAGCTATAAAGATTACATAGCTATAGCAGTCCTAGAAGAATGATGAGCTTGATTTAGAATTTATCTAGTAGTGACTTTAAATGATCCGTTTTTTCATTTTCTTTTTCTCCTATACGGATTGTTTCCTTAATTATTTTTTCGGTTTCAACCTTATTTCCAGACTTAAAGAGCAGATGAGCATATGTGTCTAAGTAGTGGAAGGAAGGATGTTTAGATGTTACTTGTTCCATCCATGAAACACAGAGATCGATTACCTCAGAATCGTCGCAGTTCTTGTATACATCCCAGCAAAAATAATTTACGGCGCCTTTACTGAAACCACCTTCTCTTTCTTTTTCTTTGTTGATTTTATATAACTCCATCCATTTGCCTTGAGCTTTTAATAGTTGAGTTTTATACATAGGTATGAGGTCATCCGTCCATTTATTAGGCAAGGCACGTTTAGTATATGCGATCGCCTCATTAAACTTTGTTTCGTCTTTCTCGGCAACGGCTGTATTGATTTTTCCTGAAGCCAGAAAGAAGAAAAGGGTCTCAGTATCTGTAGTACCATAGAGGTTTAGGTATTTCTCTTTTGACTCTAAGGTAAGATCTGCAGTTTTTTCAGGAACGTTGCTGGCAAAATAGAGGAGGGTGGAAAAATACTCCTCTGATAGAACGTCTTGAGGTGTATTCCAGTAAGCTGCGAATTCTGGATTGTCTTTATACTTAATATTGTCTCTGTTTACGAAATCAATATAGAAGGTAGGATAGTTTTCGATGTTTATGGTATTAGCGTATCCTGCTATAGTTTCTCCATTGTCATTGTAGCCTATTGATTCTTGGGTAAAGGTTGTTACACTTTTGCTTAGCGATTGAAAGTCCTCTCCAGAAAAACCATATTCTCTATTAATTACATATCCATCCTTATTCAGGATGATGGCAGTAGGGTAGCTAGAGACATGGTGTTTTTTAGATAGGTGAAATTCCTTGTCCTTTTCTGCATCATACTTCAATAGGATAAAGTCTTTCGCTAAGACTTGCTTCATGGAATCGTTCTGGAATATCTGCTTGTCCAGTACCTTACATGGCGCACACCAGGAGGTATAGAAATCTATGAATATTAATTTGTCCTGATCAGATGCGAGTCGGAGGGCGTTTTCGTAATCCTGTTCCACGACATGGAGTTTCTGGGAAAAGCAAGTAAAGGCAGTAAGCAGGCAGAATAAGCATAGTATTGTTTTACTCATGGGTTATGTTTCATGCATATACCTGAATATATAGCGCAAGGTTACATTAATGCGGCATTAAATAAAACCAGTTACATATACATGTAGGACTTTACTAGATGTAGCGTTTAATTTTTACTCCTTTTTTCTTTATAAGAGGGATAGCCTGCTTTGCCATATGAGGATGCAACTCTTAATTCGATAGTGACTAAAAAGATGATTATCACAATTTCGATCATTATATATAACCAGCCATATACCGTTAGTTCTTCTCTTTTATAGATGACTAGTCCTATTGAGATACAGCAATAAAGTAGATTGAGGAAAGCGATTAATTTTAGTGATAAGGAAGAATGATAGCCATAGAAATAGCAGAAGATATCATAGATGATAAAGGTGCAGGGTATAAAAGCAAGAATGTAAAGGCTTTTTTCAGGTATCCCGAAAAAAGTGACCCAATGCGGCATAATGAGCCCCAGTAGTACGGCTGAAATAAGTGCTCCTATTCCATCGATAAGAAATAAGGATCTAGGACTTATTCGGTCAATTGACATATGGATTTTTTCATACTTAACAATGGCATTCTGAAAAGGATACGTATCAATAAAGATATTCATAAACGCTGATTTTCTGATAGTGGATTGACGGTTAACTTCTATAGTGTGGCGATTTAGAATGATCCTTGATTAGAGTAAAATATGAGACATTCCCTTAAAAAGGAATGCGGATTATTTCTTAAATCGGTGTAAATGTGCTGATTGACACAGAATTGAAACAATCCAGTAGTCTTTTTAATATTTCAATAAAATGATGTTAGATTTAAGATTGTTTAAAACCTGTTATGACTAAAACCAAGTTGATACCAGGCCTTCTAGGTCCCTCGTTTTTCATTATAGTATTGTTC
>CAZFJO010000278.1:0-5137 GCA_964518915.1 uncultured Saprospiraceae bacterium | reverse complement strand
TTCCGTTAACGATTATTTGCTTTAAAGCATTTTCATTATTGTAGTGGCTTATATGATATTGGTTCCTTGTAGATGGGGCAAAGTAAGATTCGTTGGATTGGGCATTTATGCATTCAAGGTTGCATATCAGATACAGAAAGATAAAAAATGAAATTTTCAAGAATAGAATGTTGTATAGATGCTTTTTATCCCGGATGTGTGATTGTCTGTTCTGCATGTTGTTTAGTAAGGTTGACCAATCACATTTTTAGACCTAAGAATAATTAGATGTAGAATACCAGAACATTTTCCGTTCGTTTTTCTGCTGACTTTCAAGTAAATGTACATGATTTTGATTAAGAATGGTTAACCTTAAAGAGACAGGAGTGTGTTTTTTATAGTACACATATAGTCTTTTAAGGCAGATGATGATATGGACCGCTTAATTTGAATTTTGAATTTTCGAGTTCGTCCCGCATAATCTTTTCTACATTTTTTAGCCAGCTGTTTTCTTCACTGACTTCGTTTTTGCTCTTGATTTCCTCAAGAATTTCTTCTTTTACAATTTTTGAATTAGGCGGAATGGTTGGTGTTTCAGTTTTTTCAGTAGATGGAACAAGCGGTACAATTTCTTCTTCAATTACTGTCTCATGTTGAATACTTTTACGGACTTCATAACGCTCGATTAAATTAAAAATCCTAGCTAAAAATTCACTCGGTGAAAACGGTTTATTCATATTATGCTTTCCCATAGTCCGCTTATAGTGAAAAGAGAATAAGGTGTATTCGTTTACTATGGTAATCTAATCGTCTATACATCCACCGATATACGTCTCGAAAACAGTACCTGTTTTCGTTTCAAAATCGGGCAACAGCAATATCGAATTGGCTGCATTGTAATTAATTCTTTTTTGGTTGAGAATGATCTGTGTTGAAGTGATGTTACCGGATGCTTGATAGTCAGCACTTGTTGCTTGTGTATTAGAAAGGAGTAAGTTTTCAGGGCATTTTGGCCTTACCGTTATGGTAATGTTTTTAGTCATTCTGGCTCCTCCTAGGTCTTTCATCTGAACTTCTATTAATCTATCACCGACGGGTAGATCTTCGAACACGAATGTGTATGGTTCTTCCGATATATTGTTCCATTGTATACCATCGACTCTGAATCTCATTATCTCAATGGTATCTTTATCGAATCCATCCGCTGTAACCGTAATGTCATTCCCTAGTTGAAAGACATCTCCATGTTGCGGGGAGATGATATTCATGAAATCCTCAGTTAGCGTAATGATTACTTCTTCTGACTGAGTAACATTACCGTCCAGATCTACCATTTGTACGCGCAGTGTGTGGTCTCCTGGAGATAAGCCTAAAAATTCGTGTACGTATGGCTCTTCACTAAAGTCATCGAAGAACGGCCCTTCATCAACTTGAAACCTTAACTTCTCAATCCCTTGAAAATCGAAACCTTCGGCTACAACTGTTACAGGTGAGCCTATTGCAAAGCGTTGATTATTCCTAGGTGAGATGATAGAAACTTCATCCTTAATGTTGCCGTCCGAGTGTTCGAGTTCGATCATATGAAAGATGTCATCGATTTCATTGCTTGCAGTGAGACTATCGTTGTTGACGAGTGCAAAATCAGCCCCATTGGGTCCGTTATTTAACAACACGGCATCTGTAACTATGATTTCTTTCGTTTTCCAAGTTCCGCTTCCAGTACATGTTACCATGCAGGCGGTCTTGAAATTACCAGGTCCGGCATCATATTTAAATTCCCATGTAGAACCATCATACTTGTCATAGTAGACAATATTAAATTTTACGGTATCGGCACCTTGGGTGTAAAGATTTTCATGCACTTCGAAACTCATTACATTTCTATCTAGGCTATCAGCAAATGATCTTGCGAATCGACTGTAGATAGAGGAAGTATTATCGATGTCACCACCTATTCTAAAAAGCCCGATAGAAGTCTCGTCAGGGTTTATCTGAGTGATAAATCTTGCATAGTTTGTCGGCCATATCTCCCAGCCAGCATCATTGTAGCCAGTCTGATTATCACGCTGCCATACTTGCCCCTTTTGAGCGGCGAAAAGGTGGTCCATTCGTGCACCACGATTATAATATTTAGAATCATCACAGATGGCTTGATATCTATCTAGGTTTAACTGTGCTGCATTGCCATAGATTTCTTGAGGAAATTTTATGGTATCGGCAGAATTCAATCCCTCATGCAGCGCAATAAATGCTTTTGTAGAAACGGTAGGGTCAATCTGACCTGCATACTTAGTAAAGAACCGAAACGATTCTTGTATAGAGGTATTATTTCTTGCAGTATCTAGAGCACTGGTGGTAACATCCCAGATGCTTAAACCTGTACTTAGCCCACCTAGTGCTCCCCAGTAAAATCCCAACTCTGTATTAATGCTGAATATGGAGTCCGTCCATGACTGGTCCATCTCGGCTCTATTGAACAAGGCTAAGTTTTGAGGATTTACGAGAGAATCATGAAAGGCTTCATACCAATTTTCCTCATTCGTTAAATGGTGTCCTCTTGCATAAGCATTAGAGTTTTTGATGCCAAAATCATTGCCTATACTATCTCTCACCCAAGCCCATTCATCGGATCCTGGAAATACATCGTTGAATAGAAAGGGAATAGGCCTTTCCTTCCCATCTCGAAAAACGGATTTCCAGTGTTCCCACGAATCAATCCTGAAGTCCGTCCATTCTTGGTCAGAAATATCATAGTTGTTATTTAGGCTTTCAGGTGTTAATTCTCCCTTGTATGGTACTTCATCACCTGTTGCACCATTTTGCGGAAATATAAACGAAAGAAGATCTTGCTTTTCTTGTGGTTGAGAATAAACGAATAATGCAAACTCATCAATTAAAGTGTAGTAATAATTGATGTAGTTGTCATCAAGGTAATAAGGAAATGAGTCGAACCTACTCTCCGTAGTCTCGACTAAAGGAACATCGTTAGGGCCATCACCATAAATCCAGTCTGGACATTGAGGTCCGACGTTTATTTTTAATGTAACCAACTGTCCATTCTCGAACGCAAGGTCTATAGCATCTTGCATCTCATCCCAGATAAATTCAGAACTGTTATTAGGTTGGATTTCGGCCCATGTAGGACCTTTAGTAACCCCGAGTAGATAATCATACCTAGGGTCATCTGGGTCAAAAGAAGGATCACCTCCTCTGTTCCATACTCCATAATTTGAAGCGGGTACTGCACTCTGAGAGAATACCATGTGTGTCCATGTTGAAAGAAGCAGAACAGTTGAGAAAATAAGATAGACTTTTTTAGAATTCATACTCCATTTATTTTGTCTAGTTCTTTGCTGAAATAGATTGTATTGCGATTTTCATATCCTCTATTTCTTTTCGAAGTATGATATTTTCCTTATTTAACTTGATGGTGTATTGCCACAACCACTCAATTTGGGCGAGAAGTTTTGCATCCATTTCTTGTAACTCGTAACCAGACTTCACTAAAGAGAGGGCGGAAGGAATTCCTGGCAGATGACTTTTCGTTAATATTGAGTTTTCAACGACTGATATTGGTGGAGTCTGTGAGAAGGCATTATCAGACCATTGGCTTAGATCTCGAAGTGCGACTTTTACCTTCTCAGTTAGGATTCCATTTTGGACGTACAGATTGTATTCTCCTGGTGTACTAATCATCGAAGTATCGCCTATGACGACTTTTCCATCTGTTTTTAATAATAAAAGTTCTTGTGCAGAAACAGTATCTGAATGGATAATGAATGCAATAACTAAAAGAATGTATTTTTTCATCTTTACTAAGTTTAATATTGGCATTTGATTTAAAAACGTACTATTGAATTCAGCTTATAGCAATAGGGTGGGAAATCACTGATCATATTGAAGTTTATTAAACAGCATTGCATGATTGCATATACTCATTTAATAAGGATTGATTTTTCAGTAGCAACGATAGATTTTATGCGAAAAATTCATCACAAAATTACGTCAGCAATGGTTTAATAACAATTATATATTGTAGTATATATATGACATGGTATCACACATAAGATCATGGATATAAAGAGATTTAGTGAAGAGGAGGAAATGCTGAAAGCATAGAAATAGGCTGTAAAATGTGTATCCCTACAAAGTCTATTTTATCGATTCCAATAAAGTTTAAATACTTATTCTTGATAAAAATGGCCTTATTCTTTTTAGTGGAAGAGATGCTAAAACCGGTTAAGGAGCACATGCCGCTTTCTTTCCGTTTCCACAGAAAATCTTTATGTATAAGAGTATAGCATGTAAGCCATATAACCATATTCCCGCAGACGCATATAAGAATGAATCAGAAAGTTTTAGGTGAGAAAGAAAGCGTAATGGTTCACTATTTTAGATTTATCAACTAATAAATTAGTTTAAACTAAATGTTTAGTTATATTTGAACTAAATAATTAGTTGAATGAAGCAATTAACAAAGGCAGAGGAAGAAATAATGCAGATCTTATGGCAATTAGAAGAAGCATCCGTCGCAGAAATAATCGAACATTTTCCAGACCCAAAACCCGCATATAATACGGTTTCGACAATTATAAGGATCCTAGAGGCGAAAGAGTTCGTAGGCTATTTTAAGAAGGGTAGAGGACATATTTATTTGCCTAAGCTACCAAAAAGTGAATACAGCAACCAATCTATAAATAAACTGGTAAACGGTTACTTCCAAGGATCTTTCAAAAACATGGTGTCTTTTTTTATAAAAGAGAACAACATGAATATTAAAGAGATGGAAGATATTTTAAACCTGATAAAAAAGGAGAAATGATTGCATACATTCTTCAAGTTATAATATTCCAAGTAGCTTTTTTATTGATGTATAATTTCTTCTTTCAGAAGGAGACCTTTTACACCTATAATCGCATCTACCTACTATTAACACCGTTGCTAAGCATCGTTCTTCCGATGATTCAGATTGAATCACTGAAACGCCATGTTCCAGTAGACCTTGTAATGTCGTTAACCACCGCTAGAGAAAACGTCGATGAGACCATACAGCAAGCCCAGACAGTAACCTTGTCTAATGTATTACTAGCCATCTGGATCTGCGGATCTATCGTTTTTTTAATAAAGCTGCTCTACCAGTATTATAAGATTCAAGAGG
>CAZFJO010000277.1:0-5208 GCA_964518915.1 uncultured Saprospiraceae bacterium | reverse complement strand
AAATGAGCGATCTGTGTGCTATAATTATACGATTCATCAAGAATATGGGATAAATCCCATTTATTCTAATAAGATCTAACCCATCGAGCGATGTAGAGAGATATTATAAAGTCTTCATACTGTCAGGCCATATTATATTTTAACATATTGTAATAGATTTCTATATCTTTGTCCCAACAAACGTTAAAAAGGCAATTGAACCCAATGAAAGCAATCTACGAAGCTGCTGTGTATGAAATATCTAACAGCGGCATTAAAATCAATGTCAACGAGCGAAACATAGAGCTCGACGACTTACTCGAAGAGTACCAAGAAAATCGATGGTGTTTTGTTACAGCATGGAATCCAGGAGGAAAAGAGAGGTCATTAAAAGAGAATTACATAGATCAGATAAGCCTATTAGAAGATCTATCAATTTATAAAGTTCTTGATGGTAACAGTCGGTCAGCAGATGGCGACCATGCTGAAGGAAGTTTCTTAGTACTCGGTATGGGTAAAGAAGAAGGAATAAGAATGGCTGATCGATATGGTCAACTTGCTTTCCTTCATGGCAAAAAAGGAGAAAATTCAATGCTACATTTCCTTTAGATAATTAGTATCTATAGGGATTCTACCTTTCTTTCTGATCCATGTAAAGCATATTCATCATAACGAATAAAGTTTTGGACTCAGCCTCTGTTACAATATTGGTAGATATATAGAAAAGGCATTTTTACCTTTAGCAATGCCTTTTCTATATATCTATTAACCTTAGTATTATATCTTGACAATCTTAGTTGTGCCTCGGTAATTGCTTCCAGCTTGTGAAGCCAGTATATATGTCCCAGCAGAAAAATTGCTCAAGTCAACTGAGAATTGTGTCTTGCCTGAAAACCTTTTTAGTGGTTCTATTTTGCTTACAATTTTTCCGTTGATGTCGTAAAGTAAGAAATCGAAATCAAGGCTTTCTGTAGTGTTTTCTACTTCGATCAAGGCTTGATCTACAACAGGATTGTTGATAAGCTTTACCGAGATTCCTTCTATGCCGTTATCTACCGTATTAACTGTAGAATTGCCGATCTGGATGTCATCTATTCTCCATCCCCAGCCATTGGAAAAAGGATCAGAGATCACTTGCCATGAAAGATATACTTCATCTCCTATGTCATAGTAATCAAGAAGATTGATTCCTCTACGCACAATATCATCTCGGTTTGCAGCTGAGTTACTGTCCCATCTATCTCTCCACACCTGGAATAAATTACAATCATACCCTTGGATAGTGTCCCATGTTATTCCGAAATCATTCGTTCCTCTCAACAGTACATAATCCCAGAAATTAGGATCGGGAAATTCAATACCATCTTCACCAGGTTCTATAATAGCGATTTCATCGAATGCAATGGTATTGTTCTCTTCTGTGATAGGAATGGGTTTCTGGAAGACACTGAAATACTGTGATAGATTAGCATATGGATGAGGAGTTCCTAGTCCTAGAGAACCGAAATTACTGGGATTATTAATTTCCATGTTGAGTGTAGCGAAGTCAACTTCTCCATTATCGAAATCATAGTAATAACCGATAGCTTTATCGTCTTGATCTACATTGACTAACAGTGCATCTGAGTTACCAGAGAGTGTTAACCCATCTACTTCTGATTGGATCTGAACGACCATAGGTACTATTTCATCTTCAGGTAATTCTGAAAGTTGGAAATTGAAAAATACTTTTTCGCCGACTGTATTGAGTTCCATCAGGTCGAAAACTTCTGTTTGTTTATTTCCATCAATAGAATAGGTTGCTAAAATCCTTGCATTATCTGCAGGCCCGCGCAGTGTATATGTACCAGATAGGTTTCCATCTAATACAATCTGTGTAGAAAGCACACTAGGCACTGCTGGAGGTTCGTATCCTTCCAGTTCTGGGATACTTACTGACCATACTCCTCTTCCATGTGTTGCTACTACTACTTCATCGTTGACAATTCTCATGTCCCAGACAGCAGTATTAGGAAATCCATTGTCTGCCAAGTGCCAGGTATCTCCACCATCGGTGGTTTCTACAATTCCTATATCAGTACCCGCCCACATAATATTCTCATCGTAGGGCATTACGACTAGAGAATAGGTGGCTACATCAGGAAAACCATTGTTACTGTTTTCACTCTGGCCATTGAATCCAGTAATGTCTCTATAAGTTGTACCTAGGTCATCTGTTCTTATGATTTTCGGGTGATCACCTATTGAAAAAATAAAAAACGCCGTACTATCTCGGAAAGGATGAGTGGCAATATTGGTTATGCCCCCTCTAGCAAGGGTCGTATTTCTAGCAACTTCTTGGAACGATCTTCCTTGATTGATAGAAACAGCCATCTGTGTATTGCCTCCTTGATTGCGAATCCCAGTTCCTGCCCATACAACATCAGGTGTCGCTAAACTTATTCTAGGAATTGCTGATTGAGACCACCAACTAGGCATCGGAATTAAGTCCCAATTACCGTTTTGATTATTAGGGTCTAGATCTCTTCTAACAGTTGCGAAATCATCAGATCGATATAAACCACCCGAGAATGAAGTAAATAATAATCCAGGTTCTTGCTTGCTATTCGCTATTCTAGTAATAAATGGAAAATTGTCTCTTCCACAGCAATTTGGTGTCGTCGCAAAATGAAACGTCTGTCCTCCATCAGTGGTTTTGACAATTCGACCAAACTGAGAAGTCGTAATAAATGAGTTTTCATCTGCATAATTCCAGGCTACTTCGAATCCATCTCCAAATGAAGCTAACTCCCAGGGAGTGGATGCATCGCTATCCACTTGAGAGAAATAGGACCCGTTGTCTTGCATACCTCCTACATACCTATCAATACCGTTGGCTTTATCAGCGCCATAAAATTGTGATGTATTCATGCCTCTTGAAGTGGGATAGGTTATTGTCTGTCCATTTACGGTTTCTCGTTTGAAATTATCATTGGATTGAATAAAGGTTTCTCCGCCGTCTTTCGATATGGCACATCCTCCGTCATTGGTATTATAGATAAAGAAGTTAGTCGGATCATTAGGATCTATTTTAGTAAGGATGCCATGATGATCGACATGTACACTCTTAGATCTAGCACCAGGAAAACGATCTCTGACTTGACCATAACCATCTAAGACAGGATTTACGATTGCAGGAATTGAATCTCGACCATCAGCCGCAGAATTCACTGTGATTTCATACATTAATCCTGCACCTGCTACGAAAACCTTAAGCGGATCAGTAGGGTGGGGACCTATGGCATTGTCATACCACCCTTGACCACCTAGAAAACCATCAAAGTTGTTAGCCGCATCTTGCCCTTTGACAAGGGTGAAATTCCTTCCACTTTCATTAGAAACATATAAGTCATCAGTACCATCATCTCGATAAGCAGAGGCATATACAATCCCCGTGTTCATTGCTGTAGGCGTAACCTCTACTCTACTGAATTCATCGGTAACAAAAATTCTGCTAAATGTATTTCCACCGTTGGTGCTTCTGTAGACACCATCTCTAGCTATAGAGATGTATACTGTATTAAAATCATTAGGATCGACAATCAGCTGATCTATTTCTCCTGTTTCATATGTATTGGTAAAATCCAGTGTCTGACCGCCATCCATACTTACTGCAACGACTGATCTCAATTGAGCAACGTTTTCCCGTCTATTAACAATGGCAGCGAATATAATGTGGTCAGGATTCTCGGGATTAACAGCAAGACCATTGATGGCGCCCATGGTAGGTCTATTGAAAGTAGATTGAATGGGATTCCATGTTTCACCGCGGTCTGTAGATTTAAATATTCCACTACCGGTAATGGCATCAATAGGTCCGTATCCTTCTCCAGTTCCTGCGTATAGGATGTTCGGATTGGATGCGCTACCTGCTATGCGAGTCGTAGATAAATTAGCAATGTCTGGGCTGATTCCAGTCCACGATTGTCCTCCGTCTTCTGTTCTGTATACTCCACCTCCTACACTTCCTACGTAGAGGGTGTTTCCGGATATATCAGAAGGATCAAGCCACATTCCTCTTGCTCTCCCTCCTACATTGTTAGGCCCTCTCTCTATCCAGTTAAGGTCTTCTCGTGCCGTTTTTCTAAATCGGCTATTTTTAGCTTTTATGTGCTCCATGTACTTGTATCCAGAGGTATAGGAGGGAAATTCCTTCCCGTCTTCTGTTCTTATTTTTCTCTGGTATTCTGCAAGCTGGTAAGCTCCTGAAAACAATTCATGCTCCTTCCACTCCTTTATTTTTTCAGCATAATTAGTAGACTCTAAGCTGGTTTCCTGACAGGAGTATGTAAAGAATAACAAGCACAGTAATTGGTATAAGGTAATTCTATTCATTTCAGTAGCTTTTATCTAAAATCTATAATGATTTCTTTCTCTTATTTGTTTTAACATGTATAAAGTAACCTGGGTCTTCGTCTTCCTTTCCTTTCTGTACAGTTCCTGGTAAGGAGACAATATATACATGATCGTTATCAGCCCATTTAATACTTCCTTGTGGAATAGCCTTGTCATACATAGCCTTGTCTGATTTTATATCATATACAATTGCTCTGATGGTAGGCATGGGATTTCGAGGGTCCATCGGTGGCTTCTTAACCATAAGTGCCATTGAACTATCTGCATTGTAAGTAATGGAGATATCATTGACTAGCCATTCTAATGCTCTTTTCTCTACCATATTCGTTGATCTAGGATTTTCTGATAGTGTTTTATTCTTATTGCTGCACCCCAGTTGAAAGAGAGATATAAGTGCAAAGTAAAGAATTTTAAATTTCATAAAACATGGTTTTAAATGACTGCCAATGTAGAAAAATTATACTTGAAAATAAGCCGAAAAATCCTTTTACAGAATTATGGAAATGAAAAATTAATAACGGCACAATTCAAGTACACGTACAGTGAAAATACATATGTATAATCTACTTGTAATTAATAATGTATTAAGTGATAGGTGGGCGTATTAAACAGAAAAATACGTGTATTTGTTTTAAAAAATCTAGATTCATTGTCAGTATAAAGTAAAAAGTCTGAGCGATGACCCTGCCCGTATTTTAGAAATAGGTTGCGATTGACGAGTAAGCTATCTTCTCATTGTAAAACTCACGGTCAACAATTCAACAAATAGCTATGAATGGATGTCAATTTAAGGATCATTGTCTTACCAGAAAGACAGATAACCTAGGCCCCATT
>CAZFJO010000276.1:3843-5219 GCA_964518915.1 uncultured Saprospiraceae bacterium | reverse complement strand
GATGGATTTATAGATTGTGAAGATGACGACTGTAAAGGGGCAGAACTTAAAAGAGAAATTATTTTATGCGATGGCGAAACACAGTTTTTAGACGGGCAAGAATTTTCCCAAGCTGGGGAGTATTCTTATTTCGTGCCAGGAGAAAATTTTTGTGATGACTTGGTAGAACTCACTGTCCTAGAATCACAGAGCACATCCATAGAAATCGACACCACCATCTGCTCTATTCAAGGTATAGAAATTTTTGGAGAGGTTTATAATGAAAAGGGAAATTATGAGGTTACTGGAAGCACGACGCTCGGATGTGACTCAACAGTTATCCTTAACCTCACTGTAGTAGAAAGATACATAGACGTGATTAACGAACAGATATGTCCAGGAGAAAAAATAGAAATTCTAGGACGAAGATATTCTTCAGCAGGAACCTTCTTCAGGAACAGCACGCTTCCAGATGGATGTCCACATACCACAATTATTGAAATAAGAAGGGTTCAAGTAAAAACAGATACACTAAACTATAACTTATGTCCAGGTGATTCCATTGTTCACAACAACGAAGCATTTTATACTGCTGGCACATATTCGTTTTCTTCCGTATCTGAAGCAACAGGGTGTGACAGTACAACAATAGTTAATATTCTTTCTGCCACCGATTTCAGTACCAATATAGATTCTGTATTGTGCGTAGGGCAGACGATTGAAATCAATGGCGAGGATGTAACTACCCCTGGAAATTATCAACTCTTATTGACAACAACATCAGGATGCGACAGCATCATTAATATTAAGCTTTCTTTCTCTCATCCAGACACAACGATTATATCTGCTGAAAGATGCGAAGGTGATTCTTATGATTTTTTCGGACGCACCTTGATAGAAGCAGGAACATACTATGACGTAAAAGAAACAGGACGAACTTGTCCAGAGGTAACAGAACTATCCTTGAGTTTTTTGCCCCAGAAGGAGACGCAACAGTTTTATAACTTGTGCGCGGGCGACAGCATAACCATTAATGAGTTAACTATATTTCAATCGGGAGAATTTCTTGAATTGATGGAAGCAGAGAATGGTTGCGATAGCTTGATAATACATCAAGTCAACGTGGAACCAGAAACCTCTTTAATTAAAGAATTCGTTTTATGTGAGGGAGAAAGTATAGCAGAAGGGTCAGAAACATTTTCTGAAACAGGAAACTATACTGTTACTTATGCAAGCTCTACAGGATGTGATTCTATCATACAATTAATGGTTACTGTAATAGATCGGGATACGACTTTTATTGACGCGGAAATATGTCCTGGAGAAACGTATGCATTTGGCGGAAGCAATTACGAAGTTGCCGGTACGTATTTATTGAATGAGAACAATGTTGCAGG
>CAZFJO010000276.1:0-3743 GCA_964518915.1 uncultured Saprospiraceae bacterium | reverse complement strand
AGAATTCCGAGGGCTGCGATAGCACCATATTTATTACATTGACACATTACGCAACTCAGACCTTAGGAATTGAATCCAGTCGATGGTGTCATGATAATCCTGAAATAGAAGCAATAGGGAATTATAGCAATTATCTATGGTCCACAGGGAACAGTAATTCTTCTATTTCAATTACAGAAGAAGGATGGTATAGCATACAAGTAGAAGATGAAAACGGATGTGTTCAGGAGGATAGCATTTTTATGCAAATGGAAGAACCTATATCACCAGCCCTAATAAATGTAATCCATCCTACTAGATGTGATGGGGAGGATGGAAGTATAGAAATAGAAAATGTTTTAGGAATAGAATATTCTATCGATGGAGGAACAATTTTTTCTGAATCACCGATTTTTTCTAATCTTGAGGAGGGAGCTTATGAAATCTTGTTCAGACCAGAAGAAGGCGGCAATGCTTGTGTGACTACAGAACCCATAAATGTAACCATCGTTTCTCCAGACCTTCCACAGATTCGAGAACTTAGTTTTAATTCACTCACGAATTGCAATCAACCAGATGGCAATATTTTAATAGAAGTAACAGATTCTTCATCATCATTTCAGTATTCTATAGATGGAGGATTCTCATGGCAAGAAGAGAATCAATTTTCAGAATTAGACACAGGTACGTATCAGGTGATGGTCAGAGATGTTGTCTCAGAATGCGAAAGCGTTATACAAGAAATTTCAATACAAGGAGATACAGGAATAGATTTACTAGATGTTTCCTTAAGACACCCGATTTGTGTAGGCGACGATAGCGGACAAGTTGCCTTGACCTTTTCTAGAGAAATCAACCCAGAACAAGTGGCATGGGATAATGGAGCACAAGGACTAGAAATCGACAACCTCTCTCCTGGAATATATACTTATACAATCACATCTATTACAGGATGTATAGAAGAAGGTGAAATTGAAATCATCGAACCTGAACCGATAGAATATTCTGATCAATTCTCAGAACAAGAAATTATCTGTACAGGAGATTCTCTCCGATTAAGCAGCAGTATAAATGAAGCGTATACCTACACATGGATAACCCCTTCTGGAGAATCCATAGAGGGAGGCTCGATAGAAATCTTAGAAGGAGGTTCCTATAGATTGCTCGTAGAAAATTCAGATGGTTGTTCCGTTATAGAACAAGTACAAGTAACAATTATCAATGAGGATTTTACAGGGATAGACTTTCTTGCTTCATCAGAAGGTGTCATCAATGATCCGATCACAATAGTGAATACTTCGTTTCCTTTAAGAGGAAATACTTCATGGATAATTCCAGAAGATGTGGAGGTGATAGAGAATAGAGAACAGGGGTTGGTTCTTTCTTTTCCGGAAGCTGGAAAGTACGAGATAGGACAGTTCGCAACAGTAGGTGATTGTAACCAATCTAGATATAAAGAGATAGAAATTTTCGAAACCATCGACGAATTATCAAATCCAGAAAACTATGGTAAGAACACAGGACACTTACTAGATTTTAAATTATTCCCCAACCCCAATGATGGTGAATTCTCAGTACGTATATCCCTTTCTGGTAGACAAGACATGCAATTGATGATTGTTGATCATTCTGGAAATATAGTTGATAGCCGTATTGTGACCGGAGAGAAACTTTATCTAGAGTCTTATAACGTTGCAGATCTTCCGCCAGGGGTATATGCGATGATTGTAACATCAGGGACTGCTTCTAGGTATATTACTTTTAGTAAGATGTAGGATTGAAAATTAAAAAAACTGCATATGAGCTTTTAATTTTTACTTGTAACATCTCTATTTAATAATATCAATAAGCCTTGAGGCAGCCCTTCTTGTGTCATCGTATTCTTCAAGGGTATTCTTTTTTAGGAACCAATCTAGCTTTAAATGATTTCTGCCTTTTACAGAAGATATAGTTAAGGCAGCGTCATTACTTGAGTTCTTGAAAACCACAACAATTTGTAGGCTTTAAGAACGCACTTCTTAGATTTCAGACGTTTGGTATAGGGTCCGTTATTGTAACAGACTTCATGCAATAAAGAGGTTGGTATTTTGGTATAATTTATAGTTTAATTATTCATAGATTGCGAAGTTATTATAGGCTACGCAATGCTTTTTAATATATAGTATGGATGAGTTTGGAGTGCTTTCTATTGTTTTATTACTTGGGTCTATTCAAGGCCTTATTTTGACCTTTCTTCTTTTAGGGATTAAAAAAGAGAATAAATCCGCAAATCGTTTCTTAGCTCTTTTTGTGTTTTTAATTTCTGTAACAATGATAGGAAGACTGTTATTGCAAACTTCGATATTTGAAAAATATCCAAGTTTTTTAGCGCTTCCTGATGCTATTATTTTTCTGTATGGCCCATTGATGTATTTCCATCTAAAGAAACTTCTACTAAAATCAAGAGTGAGTAACATACAGCTTCTTATTTATTTTACTCCTGCATGTCTATTTGTTTTGTCTCAGATTCCATTCATGTTAAGCCCGGATCATTCTCTGCATATCTTTTGGAGGAAATATACCTGGTATCGATACATTATACTTGAGGGCTCAGCCTTAGCTCACAACATATATTTTTTCATTCTCCAAGTAAAATTGCTATTCAACTATCAAAAAATATCAAACAATAATTTTTCATTTAGACAATACCCCTATTATCTCTGGATATTATATCGTTTTGTAGGATTGGCTTTATTGATGTGGTTAATAGCATATTTTTCATGGGTATTCCGCTTGCCATATTTTATGGGTAATGCTTATTTAGTCGTTTGGATTGTTTTACCGATGATAACCTATTTGATAGGTTATTTTGCTATGAAAAATCCTGACTTTTATAAAGTAACAATCACTAAAGGAAATCAATACAAAAAGGTAATTCCCGATAAAGAAAAAGAAATGATTTTGGATGCAATCATAGATGCAATGGAAAATAAAAAATGGTACAAGAACCCTGAATTTAGTCTTTCATATTTATCAGAACATCTTAATATAGATCGAAACAAGTTATCCCAACTTATTAATAATGAATTTAATAAAAACTTCAACGACTGGACTAACACCTACAGGATTATGGATTCCAAAGCTGCCTTATTGAATTCAGACCGTAGTATTAAAGAAGTGTTTTATGATGTTGGGTTTAATTCCAAATCAGCTTTTAATAAGGCTTTTAAGAAGTATGTAGGGAAGACACCATCAGAATTTAGGATCGACCCATAACAGCCGACCCTCAATCCATTTAATTGTAATTTATGATATTAATTTCATGTAGTATTAATCCTCTCTAAATCCTGTGATTTCAACAACCTTATTACTGTGAGCGACGTAAAGTGTTCTTCCGTCTGTAGACGCCACAATTCCGATAGGTCCATCTAGCAATGCATTATTACCATTGCCATTCACATTGCCTGCTACTCCTTGACGTCCTGCAATTATGCTTGAAGAACCACTATTATCAATCATAAAAACAACATGATCAGATGCTGAGGTGGCATAGAAATAACCATCGGAGAAAGTAATATACGCTATACCTCCCCCACTTAAAACGGGTAAAGTTGCAAATGTGGTTTCAACATTCGTTGTAGCATCAATTTTTTTGATCACGCCAGAAAAGTAATCTGATATATAGATATTGTCGTTATTGTCTAACACTAAACTACTGTTATTCGGACGCCCAAAGGGTATAATGGTTTTATTGCCTTCAAGATCAATTGAAGTTATAGAGGGCC
>CAZFJO010000275.1:0-5222 GCA_964518915.1 uncultured Saprospiraceae bacterium | reverse complement strand
ACCTAGGGTAGTATAAAGAGAAACATTCTCTGGATCCTTAGCAATCGCCGTTTCAATTCTAGAGATAGGCTCTTGCAAGTTACCTTCCTGTAGGTAGTGGTTAATCTCAGCATACAATAAACCATTGTCTTCTGGATATGCTGCTCTACCTTCCGTGAGATATTTTACAGCATCCTCTTTATTTCCTTCGATGCTAACATTGTATAAAGCTTCATATACGAATGCGTGATCATACTTAGCATTATAAAGCTTGATTAGATAAGGCTTAATGTCATCGAATTTTCCTCCATAGTAACCAGCTACAGATGTATAAAATAAATGCTGAGACATAGCGGCTTCTTCATCTAGAATCGAGCCTTTTCCTTCTGCCTTAAGGATCTCATGTATACCCGTTACTTTGTGATACATAGAGAAAGACTTAGGATAGTCCTTCGCTTCAAATGAAGTAATTCCTATATTATTAATAGATACCATAGAAGACTCAAGCCCTTTCAAGGCGTCTTTCTTTCTATCACCTTGATCGTAAGCCATTCTATATGCTTCCATAGCATGCAAGGAAGCTTCTGGAAAAACAGGTTGATATCCAGGCATAAGCAGTCCTTTCTTTTCCTCTTCATCAGCTATCTTATTATATAGTTTCGCTTTCTTAATAATAAGTTCGCCTTTTTCTGGAGTGCCAAAATTAGCTTCTAGAGTTGCAAGCGCAGCCTTAGCAGCATCGGCATTAGCCTGTGGATCTTTATAAAATGGTTTAAGTGCTTTTTCTGCCTCTTTAAGTGCTTTCTTAGCATCTTGAGCGGATACTGAAAACACGAGTAGTAAACTTAAAATCGCAAATGTTAGCTTTTTCATATTATGTGATTAGTAATTTTATAGTTCGCAAAATAATGATTTCTCCATAATGACGGAAAAATCTGCCACCAAAGGTTGCGAAAAAGTTAAAAGAAGCATTCAATATTGTTAACAGAAAGACCTATTCTTCTTCATCAGATCCTTCTTCTCTACGGATTACCGTTACATCACCGATAGAATCGTTCTTCTCAACCCTGATGACACGGACACCTTGCGTTGCTCGACCCATCACTCTTAAGTCTTCGACAGAGATTCTGATAAAGATGCCTTTAACTGTAGTAATCATCAGATCATCCATATCCGAAACAGATTTGATGGTAACCACCTTCCCTGTTTTATCTGAGATTGACATTGTTTTCACTCCTTTACCTCCACGGTTGGTTACTCTATATTCTTCGAGGTTAGACCGCTTTCCGTTTCCTTTTTCAGAAAGAACAAGAACTGTATTGGTGTTATCAATAGGGTCAACCGTAATCATGCCTACAACTTCATCTCCATCTCCATCCAGTTTTATCCCTTTCACACCAGCAGCCGATCTACCCATAGATCTTACTTTTTCTTCTGGGAATCTAATCGCACGTCCATTTTTATTGGCAATAACGATCTCGTTCTGACCATTGGTTAATTTTACTTCAAGCAACTGATCGCCATCATTGATCGTAATGGCGTTGATACCATTAGATCTAGGTCTTGAGTAAGCTCTTACTGAAGTCTTCTTAATGATGCCTTGCTTCGTACAGAATAACAAGAAATGGGAGTCTAAGAATTCTTCATCGTTCAGGTCATTGATCTTGATATATGCCTTGACATTGTCTTCCTTAGGAATCTGAATGATATTCTGCATGACCCTTCCTGTACTGGTCTTGGTTGCTTCTGGTATATCATATACGCGCAACCAGAAACATCGTCCTGCTTCTGTAAATAGCAACAGGTAATCGTGGTTGTTGGCTACGAAAAGATGTTCTATAAAATCAGCGTCTCTTGTCTTACTTCCCCGAGAACCTCGACCACCACGGCCTTGGGTTTTATACTCAGAAGTTTTGGTTCTTTTAATATACCCCAGATGAGAGATAGAAATGACTACTTCATCATTGGCGATGAGGTCTTCCATACTGATTTCTTCTCCAGCATAGGTTATATCTGTTCGTCGCTCGTCGGCAAATTTTTCTCTGACTTCCTGTAATTCCTCTTTTATAATATCGCGCTGCATCTTTTCACTTCCTAGGATGGCCTTATAGTGTGCGATCTTCTTCTGCAATTCGTCGTACTCTGCCTGAATCTTCTCAACTTCCAGACTTACGAGTTTCTGAAGTCGCATATCTAGAATGGCTTTCGCCTGAATTGCTGATAATTCGAAGGCAGCTACCAGTCCTTTATTCGCCTCATCAACCGTCTTAGACTTTCTGATGATTTTAATAACCTCATCAATATTGGCCAAGGCTATGAGTAGTCCTTCTAATATATGGGCTCTCTCTTCTGCTTTTCTTAAGTCATATTCTGTCCTTCTGACAATGACCTCAATTCTAAACTTAATGAATTCTTCAATAATCTGCTTGAGATTAAGGAGTACGGGTCTTCCATTAACAAGGGCGATATTGTTAACACCATAAGAGGATTGCAACGCCGTATACTTATACAACTTAGACAAGACAACGCTTGCCATGGCATCTCTCTTTACTTCAACTACAATCCTCAGACCGTTCCTATCACTTTCGTCTCTGATGTCACTGATTCCTGTAATCTTCTCATTATTGACTAAGTCTGCCATCTTAGCTACAAGATTGGCTTTATTGACTTGATAAGGGATCTCAGAAATAATAATGGTCTCTCTATTGTTGTCCTCTTCTATTTTCGCTTTACCGCGGACAACAACCCTTCCTCTTCCTGTATGGAAGGCCTCTTTTACCCCTTCATAACCATATATCGTTCCACCGGTAGGAAAGTCTGGAGCCTTGATGAATTGCATCAACTCATCTATTGTAATCTCTGGATTATCAACAGTGGCAGCAATTCCATCTACGACTTCTCCTAAGTTGTGTGGCAACATATTCGTTGCCATACCTACTGCGATCCCTGAAGCTCCATTGATCAAGAGATTAGGCAACTTAGTGGGTAGTACAGTTGGTTCTTCTAAGGAATCATCGAAATTGAGTCTAAAATTGACCGTTTCCTTTTTTATATCTTCAATCAGCTCGTCACTGATTTTCTCCATTCTTGCTTCGGTATATCTCATGGCTGCTGGAGAATCGCCATCCATCGATCCTTTATTTCCTTGAATATCTACGAGCGGATACCTCATAGACCATGGCTGTCCCATTCTTATCATAGAGTCATAAACCGCACCATCCCCGTGTGGGTGATACTTTCCGAGCACCTCTCCTACCACTCTCGCAGACTTCTTATGTGACTTGTTAAATGAAAGACCGAGCTCTTCCATCCCGTACAAGATTCTTCTATGTACCGGCTTCAATCCATCTCTTACATCAGGTAAAGCTCTAGAAACGATGACTGACATAGAATAATCTATATAAGCCGACTTCATTTCATCTTCTATATTAATCGGTATAATCCGCTGATCTTTAGCCATTTATAAAATGTATTATTTTTTTAATTAAGACGGACAAAAATACGTATTTTATATAAGAAAAACGCACATATGAAGGGTAATATTTGATTATTATCCATCCCATTATAAATGCACATCCTATTTATATATAAGGAAGAATAATAATATTTCGCAATTGCCAGCAACAATCTGCCTTGCGGATGTATTCATAGAGTAGGTTTGCATATATTTGCACCGAAATTTCAATCCTAATTATGGCAAGTGAAGTAAAACAAGTCACTCCTTATGGAGAAGAGAAAGAAACAAAGAAAGGCCAAGTCACGAGGATGTTCGACAAGATCGCACCCTATTATGACTTCCTCAATCATTTTCTTTCTTTAGGCATCGACGTTCTGTGGAGAAAGAAGGCCATTAAGACCCTACTACCCTATCAACCTAAGCAGATTCTAGACATCGCTACAGGAACGGCTGATCTTGCTATAGAAGCCGCTAAGAAGTTAAAACCAGATCACATTACAGGTATGGATATATCCGCCCAGATGATAAAAGTAGGTGACGAAAAAATCATAAAAAAAGGGTTACAGGATATAATTAATCTAGAGTTAGGAGACTCAGAGAATTTAAAATATGGAGATGCTTCCTTCGATGCAATTACAGCTGCATTCGGCGTAAGAAACTTCGAAAATCTAGAAATAGGCCTTACGGAAATGTTTAGAGTATTAAAACCTGGAGGCAGATTGTGTATTCTTGAATTCTCTAAACCTACTGTATTCCCGTTAAAACAAGTATTCAATACATACTTTAAATATCTCTTACCCGTTATAGGTAAGATTAAATCTAAAGACGCCAAGGCTTACAAGTACCTGTATGAATCTGTGCAGGCATTTCCAGACTACCAAAGTTTTACAGCAATCTTAGATAGAATCGGTTATAAAGACACTCAATGGCAAGCACTAAGTTTCGGTATATGTACAATATACTCCGCTACAAAATAAGGTTACTAACACTAGGACTACTCCTCGTAAGTACTGCTATATCCGCCCAGTATATAGGAAAAGACAATTACCATTATCTAGATTTCCAGAAGAAACCTTTTTATTATGGTCTCTCTCTTGCAACGCATGTATCTGGATACAGAATCAGTCAGTCTAAGTTCTTTATCAACAATGACAGCATCCGGATTGCCGAAGGAACGAATGACTTCGGATTAGACATACATCTTATCGCTAACCTGAAGTTGGGCGAGTTTTTTGATTTAAGGTTTTTGCCAGGATTTGCGTTTTCTAACCGGACGTTTGAGTTTGCAAGTTCATCTTCTCCTGATGAAACTAGAAATTCTAATACGCTAGAGTCTGTATTCGCTGAGTTACCCTTTCATGTAAGGTTTAAGTCCGCGCCTTACAAGAACAAGAGAGGTTTCGTAATTGCGGGACTCAAGTATTCTTATGATATCTCTAGTAATTCTGATTCTCGTCAGGCTGACAGACTTATTCAGATAAGTCCCCACGATTTTATGTTTGAAGTAGGTGCAGGCATGCAGTTCTTTTTCGACTACTTTATCTTTTCCCCAGAAATTAAATATTCGAGAGGACTGGGTAACTCCTTAATCTTCAATGATAAACTTAATGAAGCTAGGGTTTTAGAACAAGTAATCTCTCAGACGATTACCCTTTCGTTTCATTTCGAGGGTTAAGGCATCAACAATTACAATATTCGTCGGCCATGGATATCACTTCTGGAAAAAACAGATTAAAGTGAGATTCTAATTCCTCCTCATGCTGTGAGAGGTAACTGTATGCATCTG
>CAZFJO010000274.1:2206-5267 GCA_964518915.1 uncultured Saprospiraceae bacterium | reverse complement strand
AAGGTGAGTGACCTGGATAGGGTAGAGCAACCCCTACTGGTTTCATATAACCCTAAGTGGGGTGCCTCATTCAATACGAGAATTAAAGTCAAGAATGAAAAGACAGGAGAATCATGGGTATCTTCTCCGAAGCTTGTTTCTCTTTCTACACCTACAGATAATATCTCAGATTACGACAACCCTTCTTCTTCTAGGAGTTTTCAACTTGCACTCTATAACAATAAAGGATCATCTAGCACCATTTCAATCTATGATGAAAACTACGAATTGGTTTATATGCAACAATATAGCACAGGGAAAATGCCGAAGCAGTGGAAAAGAACAATTCCGCTAGAGATCGGAAAGACCTTTTATCTTACCCTAGAACTGGGAGATAAAATATATCATGATAAAATCACCTTTTCTAAGGAAGGATCTGAACTGGAAGACATAACAGCATCTTCTAGAAAACCTTGATTAAGTTCTGGTAGAAAGTGTATTTTTAGCCCCTTAAATGCTGGATCTATGAAAAGCAACCCACGGGTTATATGCAATCACAAAGGGGAACTACCAGGCCCTCTACTTATTGTAATAGGAGGCATGCATGGCAATGAGCCCGCGGGTGTCAGAGCAATTGATCTTATGGGCAAGATGCTTGAAGTGGAGCCTATAACCAACCTTGATTTTAAGTACCGTGGCAACTTCATAGGGATTATAGGCAATCTCGAAGCGTATAATCAACAGCAGAGGTTTATAGAAAGAGACTTGAACCGTATGTTCCTCCCAGAGTTTATTTCTAAAACCAAGAACCTGCCACTAGAAGAGCTGTCAAGCGAAGAAAAAGAACTCAAGGGTATCATTGATACAGTAGATGAGGCAATAGCAGAAATAAACCCTTCTCAAGTAATTGTATTAGACCTACATACAACTTCATCGCATGGTGGAATATTCACCATTCCTTCTGAAGACCAAGAAAGTCTGCGCATAGCCATAGAGCTTCACGCACCTGTAATTAAGGACATGCTTAAAGGCATAAGAGGCACAACCTTGCATTATTTTAATGAAAAAAACCTAGGTAAGCCAGCTGTTGCCGTAACTTTTGAATCGGGTCAGCACACCGATCCATTATCTATAAATAGAGCCATAGCAGCCATTACTAATTGTATGCGCTCTATAGGTGCGGTAAGAGAACAAGATGTGGAAAACAGGCACGATAGCCTTCTTATTGAGTATTCTGCTGACTTACCTAAGGTAGCAAGGTTGGTGCAGAGACATGGGATTAAACCATCGGATGGTTTCAGAATGGTACAAGGGTTTAATAATTTCGAGAAAATTAAAGCAGGTCAGCACATTGCTTCAGATAAAAATGGTCCTATATATGCGAGTGATGACGGATGCTTACTTATGCCATTGTATCAAGAGAAAGGGGAAGACGGTTATTTCTTAATACAGGAATTACAGGGATATTAACTTGTCCAGACGTCTACCATAGTTTTTAACGTGATGAACAGCACTTTTCTGCCCGTAGGGGTTATGTTGTCTTCATCTTCATCTGGAACCAAAAAATCTTCTATAAAAGCCAGAAGATCTTCTTCCTTGGTATCCTCGAATAGAAGATTACACATATCTGAGTATTTCATGTTATTGTCACCGAGCACCTCGTAATTTTCTTCTTCTTTGGCTTCGATTTCTTTTACATCACGCTGTTGCAAATGTTCTTTTCCATCCTTAATCGCCGTATATATAACAACGAGACAATACCATAAAACATCCTTTTCTTCTTCAATAAGAATATCAAACGATTCAGAATCTAAATAGGCAATTACTTCTGGATGCTCATCTATTAAAATGATTGAGGAGTCATCGAAGTTTTCTCCCGTATGGAGTAGATCAAGGGTTTTTTCTATTATCTGTTCTGTTACCATGTCTATATCTTAATCAATCTTTCTATTATGCGTTCATCAGGGTTAAACGCAACCACTGAAGATAAACCCAAAGATACGTGTGCTAGATCAATATATTCTTTTTCCGATAGAGATTCCGCGGCTAGTGTTTTACCTGCTTTTACAATGGCTTCTTGAGGTATGAGTCCGATAAGTTCACTACCGGTTACAGCAACACCGTGATTTTTCGCAAGATCTTGTACAACTTGATACACCTCTCCCATGCCGGTTGACTTATAATCGGTAAGGTTGGTTGAAACTTGGGCACACCCATATTGTTCCATGTACCAGCCTATGGCTTTGACAGCTTTAAGCAACCCGGGCTTTTTTACGCCATTTACCATTCCTCCAGAAGTGCGGATAGATTTAGCAATGGCTTTAGCGATCTCTGTGTCTTTCGTATCTAAATTGATGTTGTACGCAATGAGAAAATTTCTAACACCTATTACACTTGCTCCTAGGGTTTCTGAACGTACGGTAGGCCCATAATCAGGCAACCATTCAGGAGATTTAAGTTTCTCAGTGAGTCCCTCATACTCACCCGACCGGATGATTGAGAGGTTTTTTCTACGCGGAACATTTGCGGAAGCTTCATACATGAAGACTGGAAGCTTATATTCTTCAGCAATATCACGACTGAATTGATCCACGAGAGGAATAAGTTCATCCTGCGATATTCCGCTAATCGGAACGAAAGGACACACGTCTACAGCACCTATCCTCGGATGAGCTCCGTGGTGAGTTGTCATGTCGATGCTTTCACTGACTATAGAATATAGTTTCCGGGTTGCTTCAAGTACAGATAGCGGATTTCCTACATAGGTAATAACGGTTCTGTGCGCATCCTTACCCATGTCTACATGCAATAGTTGTACAGCAGGAACAGAGGACAATTCATCGGTTATTTCCTTAATAAGGCCGGCATCTCTTCCTTCGCTTATGTTAGGAATTGCTTCGATAATAGAAGATGGAGGTTGTGCTTTCATACGACAATTAAAAGTATAACATGCAACTGGGACTTTAAACTATGTCAGAATGTTTTTAACTTACGATACTGCAGAAGAAGTAGAAAGTTTATTACTTAGAGTAAAACTTATTAATCTAGTTACCAGTTTAAATTATATGATGCTAAGAATTCT
>CAZFJO010000274.1:0-2106 GCA_964518915.1 uncultured Saprospiraceae bacterium | reverse complement strand
GAGTAAAACTTATTAATCTAGTTACCAGTTTAAATTATATGATGCTAAGAATTCTTTTACTTATGGTTATGGTCTTACCGCTTTCGGCACAGAAAGTTACGGTTGCAGATGAGATCAATATAAGGAATGATTTTGCGTATGATTTACTAGGGGAGATATCAGACAACTTGATTTTATATAGAGACAAGCGAAACGAACATGTAATTACAATCTACGACCAGAACCTGCGTAAGAAAAGAGAGAAGGAGTTAGAATTCGAGAAGAGAAGAGTAAAAGTACATTATGTTTCAGCTGGAGACACCACGTTTAAATTTGTCTATAGTTATAGACATAAAGATACTACCTATTACAAAGCTAGAGTTTATGATGAACTGGCAGTAATGACAGATTCATTGACACTTTTCACATCTACTGATAAAGGCCTACCTAAACGATACCGAAACGTATCCTCGGATGATAAGTCTAAGACTGCACTTTTTTCATTCGAGAAAAACGAAGTGATTAATATTGTAGTTATAGACAATCACAAGAATGAAGTTCTCTATAGTGCGGAACTCATACTTAAGAATTTTGATTTGAGAGATGATTTTCGAAGAATTAGTTTATCGGATAAGGGACTGCTGGTGTTTTTGTTTGAGAGTGACAATTCTCGATTTTCAAGGAGCGATCACATCTTGAATCTTATAGGCGTAGATCAAGGAGAGTTGGTTTTAGAATCGGTCGTATCGGCTAAAGGCTTTCTAACCGCCGATCTTGATATGAAAATTAACAATCGGAATAACCACATTGTTATTGCTGGATTGTCTAGTGCAAAGGATAAGGACAGAGCGGAAAATTATTTTTATTTTAATAAACCTATGCATGCTATCGAAAAGATAGAAGAATTGACATCTGTTCCATTAGGGGCTGGATTTATCGGTGAGGTTTATGGAAAAGAGAAAGGCAAGCATAAAGCCTTGAAAGATTATGTGGTACAAGATTTAATATTGAGAGCAGATGGTGGTTTTCTTATTATTACAGAAATGGAAAAAGTATATACGAGAAGGACACAATTTAACAATGTAGGAAGGAACAACAATAATTTTAATCCCGGAGTAAGAGGATGGACAGATCACTATAATGAGGACATAGTAATTATAGCCTTAAACCCAGATGGAACTGAACACTGGAGGAAAGTACTTTATAAAAAGCAGTTTTCGCAAGATGACGGAGGCGCTTTTTCTTCTTTCTTTCTTTTTAAAACACCTTCTCGTCTTAAGATGATATACAACGATGAGATTAAAAACAACAATACGGTCAGTGAGTATATTCTGAACCCAATAGGGAAGCACGAAAGAAACAGTCTTCTCAGCACTGAATACCAGAACTTGCGTCTGAGATTTCGAGATGCTATTCAGATCTCTAATCACGAGATTCTTGTCCCTAGCGAAAAAAGCTATAAATTAAGGCTTGTAAAAGTTAACTATAGCCCGTCTTTATAAACGAGGTGAGTTAACAAGATGTTCTTAAAACACTTCGATACAACTCACTGACAATAACAATTAGTAATTTATGCTACGAATTATAACCATGCTTCTGGTAAGTGGAATGTTTTTTACTTCTCAAGCTCAAGATAGATTAACAGGAAAAACCTTCTCGACTCGGTCAGAAATAATTGCACAGAATGGAATGGCTGCAACTTCTCATCCGCTGGCCACACAGGTAGCACTTGATATATTAAAAGCAGGAGGAACAGCTGTTGATGCAGCTATCGCGGCTAATGCTACCCTGGGTTTAATGGAGCCGACAGGATGTGGAGTAGGAGGGGATCTTTATGCTATTGTATGGGATCCTAAGACGGAAAAATTACATGCGCTCAATGCAAGTGGTAGGTCTCCGAAATCTCTGACCCTTGATTATTTTAAAGACAATAATTTTACTAAGATTCCTTCTCATGGTCCGCTTCCTGTATCTGTGCCTGGAGCAGTAGATGGGTGGTATGAACTACACGGTAAATTCGGTAAGTTATCTATGGATAAGATTTTAGCGCCAGCTATAACTTACGCGGAAAATGGATTTCCACTTACTGAAGTAATTGCCTATTACTGGAATATAGGAAGTAAAGCC
>CAZFJO010000273.1:0-5293 GCA_964518915.1 uncultured Saprospiraceae bacterium | reverse complement strand
TAAATGATTTAGCAAGGAATCTTGCTTGCTGGATGGCCACTGGAGCAACTTGTGGGTGACCATTTTCATATTCCTCATTTTCCATATAAGCAATATCACCTATGGCATAGATGTCGTCATAATCATGCACTTTACAGAACTGGTCTACTCGGATTCTATTTCCTCTAGGAAGCTCATTCTGTTTTAAACCTTCTATGTCTTCCCCACGGACTCCCGCTGCCCATATAACCTTACGTGTTCTTATCTGCTTGCCATCCTTAGTTATAACACTTTCTCCATCATAAGAAACAACCCTTGTTCCTGTCAATACTTGCACCCCCATCTTCTCCAGAAATTGCTGTGCTCTATCGCTCGCATAGTCACTCATTCCTGGAAGTAATCGAGGACCACTCTGAACTAAGTATATGTCTACTTCTTTGTTATCTAGTTCCATGTAATCCTTAGGAAGAATGAATCTTTTCATTTCTACAAGTGCTCCGGCAAGCTCCACTCCTGTGGCACCTCCACCGACAATGACAATATCTATCAATCCTTGTCTCTTCTCATAATCTCTTTCTGTAAGCGCCTTTTCATAATGCATCAATATATCGTTTCGTAAGGCTAGAGACTCAGATACAGATTTAAGTCCATAAGTATGTTGTTCTAAATTTTTATCTCCAAAAAAATTAGTAGTTGCGCCAGCTGAAATTATAAGAATATCATAATTCAGATAGCCTCCAGATGTATGAATCTGCTTATTTTCTGCATCCAGTCGCTCGAATTCTGCGACTCTGATAAAAACATTTTTCTTTCCTTGGAATGCCTTCCGCAACGGGAACGAGATAGAAGAGGGTTCTAGACCAGCCATGGCTACCTGATAATAAAGAGGTTGGAATTGATGGAAATTGTTTCGATCTATCACCACCAACTGGTAATCTGACTTTACCATTTTCTTAAGAAAAGCCATACCAGCGAACCCAGCACCAATAACAACAATTCGTTTCTGACCAGTTTCGGGAACATTAAGAGGCATAGAGTAGGCATTAGCTTACACAAATGTAACAAAGACACAACTTCCAATCAATGAAGTCGATTGAAAACATATTTATTATTCGAAGTCAAGGTATACTATCCATTGCTCCACCCTTGAAAACCGAATTCCCTCATAGATCTTGGATATAATTGCATCATTGTGTATTATTCATAAAAGAATAATAATGCGCATAATAAAGAAAGGTCTTATCATACTGGGTGTCCTCCTTCTCATAGGTATAGTTTTTTACTTTTTCTTTCTTGCCTCATACGTAGATAAGACAATGAATGTAAGGGTATATGATAGTATGCCAGCTATTTCTGAAAAAGCTAAGAGCTTACACGCTTCCTTATTTATAGCTGACATGCATAGCGACAATCTTCTATGGGATAGAAACATTCTAGATAGAAAAGATCATGGCCATGTGGATATACCTAGATTGATTGAAGGCAATATGGCGCTACAGGTTTTCGATGCTGTAATTAAAACACCGCGAGGGCAGAATTACAATTCGACCGACTCAAGCTCCGATAACATCACCTTACTCGCAATGGGCAATCGATGGCCGATCAAGACCTGGACCAGCCTACTAGAGCGAGCCATCCATCAGAGAAACTTATTGTACTCTGCAGCAGAATCCGCTCCTGACAAAATAAAAGTTATAACCCACCGTGAAGATCTAGAACAACTTGTAACGGATAGGAAGAACGGCCTCAAGTATGTGGGAGGGATATTATCTTTAGAAGGTATGCATGCGCTAGAAGGAGATCTAAAGAACATCAACCGCTTGTACGATCTAGGGTATAGAATGCTAGGACCTGTACATTTTTTTGACAATAAGATCGGAGGATCTAGCTCAGGGCAAAAAAAAGGAGGTCTTACTCCCTTAGGTAGAAAAGCCATGAAGTTCATGTCAGATAAAAGCATGGTTGTAGACCTTGCCCATGCTTCACCTCAACTCATCCAAGATGTAATCGCGATAGATGGAATTGCAGTTGCTGTTTCTCATACGGGTGTAAAAGGCATACTTGATTCACCTAGAAACTTAAGCGATACAGAAATCAAGTTGATTGCAGAAAAAGGTGGATTAATCGGTGTAGGTTTCTGGCCTGAAGCCATAGGAAGTGGTAAGCCATCTGCCATTGCCGAGGCCATAGCTTACACCATAGATATTGCTGGGGAAGACCATGTATGTCTTGGTTCCGATTTCGATGGTTCAACTACCATACATTTCGATGCTGCTATGCTTGCCGTTCTCACAGATGCATTAATCGAAAAAGGTTTAACTGAAAATCAGATAAGAAAGGTCATGGGAGAAAACCAGCTCAATTTTTTCTTAAAACATCTCCCTACTCGATAATGAACTAAACCTTCTTCTTCTCTTGTTATTATATAAATATGAGCGAAATCATCTTACCCCTTTTTCCACTTAACTTGGTTGCATTCCCAGGAGAGAATCTCAATCTACACATCTTCGAACCGAGGTACAGGCAATTAATCCATGAGTGTAATGATCATGGAACAACATTCGTCATCTGTCCACACTATAAGGGTGAAAACATCAGCATGGGCACAGAGATGAAACTTATCAAGATAGAAAAGAAATACCCTAACGGTAAGATGGATGTCCGAACCCAAGGAATCGGCTTGGTTAAAATAGACGCCTTCTATAAAGAGGTTGTCGGAAAACTCTATCCGGGTGCAGAAGTGAGAAGGATCCCCTGGGATGCAGAATCTGACTTTTCACTCAATAAGCGGCTCATACCTATGGTGGAGGAACTATATATGCTGATGAATGTAAAGAATGTTGAGATTCAGTCCCCTACCCGATTTAGAACTTTTCAGGTTGCACATAAGGTAGGTTTAAATTTCGATCAAGAATTAAAATTCTTGAGTATGCCTACAGAGAAAGAAAGACAAGTATATCTGCTTTCGCACCTTGAAAATATCTTACCTATCCTACATGAAATGGAAGAAATGAAAAGAAAGGCGAGGTTAAACGGACACTTTAAAAACATGCCTTCTGGCGATGTTTAACAACTTCCATTCCGATTGGGTCACCCTTTTTATAGGTTAAGTATTAAAGGAGTGTAATGAGTTTATCTCCGGTCAATCACATTCCTGCGGCTGCTCTGGAAGTCAATTTTCAGAGAGAAAATATTAGAAGCGAGTACACCAGAAAGGCTGCCTATATTAGTGAGCGCATAATCGATATGAAGTCTTCCTAGCTTAAGTCCCAAGCCCATATTAGGTTGAAACTCAATTTCGGTCTGCGTCGTATTCACATCATTGAGAATTCTCTGGATATTACCTATCCCACCTCTTATGAATACTAAATTACTTATGCCTATTTCAAGACCTACGGTCGGATCTACATTGATCCTTCTTCCTCCGATAATTCCAGCTTGTGTACCATTCGTTGAAATATTGAAATTTCCTTCTACCAGGTAACTGAATGATTCTGACCCACCTTGATAAGCTGCTCCTAGGATTATCCTCGGTAAGGTAAGTTCCGTACTGCTTACTGGAATATCATTGCCCGTATTCTGGAATACAATTCTTTCTTCTTCTGTAAGGTTGAAGCTCCAAGCATTAAAAGTAGTGGTTATGTCTCTTGCCGATACTCCCAACTTTAAATTTCCTAGGTCTAATTGTGCTCCCAGATCTACTCCGAAACCCCACGCTGAACCGAAACTTCCTATTGATCTATGAATAACCTTGACACTACCTCCTATACTGAATCTATCGCTCATACTGCGACCATAAGAAAAGAGTGCAGCATAGTCAGCCGCAGAAAACTCAAACACCCGATCATAGTCGATACTTCCGTCCGCACCGATCAGGTTTAACGTATTAGGAATGTTATCGATACCCATCCTGATCAAGGTAATGCTACCGGCAGAATTACTTTCTTCGTTGAATTTCTTAGCGACAGATAAGTAATCGTAATTAGCAACTCCACCGAACCAGTTGGCGTGCATGGCATTAAATTGTAGAGAGTTGCTGATTCCAGTGAGCCCCGCGGGATTCCAGTATCCAGATGTTCCATCGTCTACCGTTGCAACTACTGTCCCAAACATTCCATGAGCTCTCGCTCCTACGCCTATGTTTAAGAATTCGTTGACGAATTTTACTTGGCTGTGTGCCTGTTGCATTGTTGTTCCTACGATACAAATCATAAAAACCAATCGCATATAGAAAGGTGTAACTGTGTTTCTTCTCATCTTTTTTTTAAATCCATCGGATACATTAGATGTATAACGATTCGGTTTTCTTTACTATTACCTTATTTTGGGCAAAAATAGAAAGATATGTCCACAAAAAGTCAATTATACGTAGGGATAATTATAATATGTAATCTTATAGCCACTATGGCATGTAGGAAATCTAACGTCGATGAACCTATATATAATATAACCAAGACTGTTGTTGATGACTCTGCCATGGTGGTTACAGCACATCCTGAAGCGACAAGGATAGGACTTGAAATACTGAGGGCTGGAGGAAATGCAGTTGATGCAAGTATTGCTGTTCAGATGGCTCTAGCCGTATGCTATCCTGTAGCTGGAAACATAGGTGGCGGTGGATTTATGATCTATAGAGACAATGCAGGGAATGCCTACTCCCTTGATTATAGAGAAAAAGCCCCAGGTGCTGCCTTCCCTGATATGTATCTAGACTCTCTAGGAAATCCGATTGACAAGTTAAGTACTAAGGGACACTTAGCCGCAGGTGTTCCAGGAACAGTGGATGGAATGTATAGAGCTTATCAGCGATTCAGCAAATTAAAAGATTGGAAGAAGTTGATTCAACCAGCCATCGACCTAGCTGAAAAGGGATATAAAGTTACTGAGAGACAAGCCAAGGCTTACAATAGATATCAAGAAGATTTCAAGAAATATAATACACAGGATCATGCATTTACCGGAGAGTGGAAAAAAGGCCAACTACTCATACAGGGAGATCTTGCTGAAACACTTAAGCGGGTAAGAGATGGTGGAAGAGATGGGTTTTATTCGGGCAAGACTGCGGAGTTACTTGTCGCTGAAATGAATAGAGGAAATGGGGTAATCACGCTAGAAGATCTACAGAATTATGAAAGCAAGTGGCGTGAACCTGTGAAGACAACTTATCGTGGGCATACCGTTATTTCTATGCCACCGCCTTCTTCAGGAGGTGTAGCGCTATCACAACTGCTATCCATGGTAGAACCATACGACCTCAGAGAGATGGGCTTTCAATCTCCTGAAAGCGTCCACTTAATCGTAGAAGCGGAGCGTC
>CAZFJO010000272.1:0-5311 GCA_964518915.1 uncultured Saprospiraceae bacterium | reverse complement strand
ATTTACGTTACTACCAGTATGTCTTTTCTAAGGTCACCTCCGATTCACATCCTGTGGATTTTTCTGTCACTGTGGCGGTTAAAGGGAGCTGTTCGTAAGTTACGCTTATTGCTGACCCTTTAAAATCTGGATCGTTGCTCCAGGTGAAATCATAAGCTTCATGGCTAATCATAGCACCATCTCTCAGGATAACAACAGGGAAGGCGACCGTCTGAGCTGTCTTAGGATTAAAGGCGCATATAGGTTCTATAATGACATCTATCGTACAGGAAGTAGAATTGTTTTTACTGCAGCTTGTGGCTAAAAAAAAGCTTACAAGAATGAGTAAACAGAATTGCTTTAGGTTTTTCATAAAGGTTGGTTGCTTGATAACTTAGATACATAGAACTGAGGAATCGCTGCTTTATGCCTCAAGGTTAAATTTTATAGCTGTAAAATGACTGCTTTATATTCTCGATAGAAGAAGCATTTATGACACTACTCCTAAAAGAACAAAATTACTTTATGAATAGAGAGTGAAGTGCCCTCTAACATCGATTTCAGCGTCAAAGCTACATCATTGAATATCTACTCCTAAACTTGCTAGGGTTTTCCAGCGTAATTTTTTTAAATATCCTATTGTAATAAGACAAGCTCTGAAATCCAGATTGATAGCAAGCGTCACTTACACTCTCTCCAGCCATGAGGTGGCACTTAGATTGACTGATTCTATATCGATTTAAAAATTCTACGAAGGTGTACTTGGTCATTTTCTTGAAATATCGACAGAAGGCTTCCTTCGATAAATAGCATATTTCAGCCACCTCATCCAATTCGATCTTTCGGTGGTAGTTGTTCTCAATAAATGCATAGACCAAGCGCAACCTTTCTTGTTCTTTGTCACTAGATTTATTGAGGAATGGCCTTTCATGCAATGACTCTTGCTTTTCGATTTCAGAGATCAGGTGAAGAACTTCTATCAATTGTAGATACTGTTTTAGTGGAGGTAAGTGTTCTAGATTAAATAGTTGCCTACCTATAAATGGAAGTGCTTCTCCTGAAAAAGCCAAGCCTTTTTTAGATTTTTCGAAGAGTCGTTTTATGCCTGCCAGCTCTAGTGCATGAGTAAAGTGCTCTTCTACGAATTGTTTTTTCAGATGGATAACCACTTTCTTATAATCTGTCTCAACCCCATAGTCAAAGTTTAGGTGAGGAATATTAGAGCCGATTAGCACCAAGTCACGATTCTTATAAGTCGAAATATGGTCGCCTACATGCCGGGTACCTGTTGCTCCTTCGATATAAACCAATTCGTATTCAGGATGAGAATGCCAAAAGAAAAGATCGCTCAACCGAGGATTGAACATGATGCTGAACGAACGATTCACCTGACTGGTGATGGTTTCTAGCTGTACCTTCATTTTAAGACAAAATTGTATAACAGACTTAAATACTTTCTCTAATTAGTCAATATTGTTCAATTATGGGTCAAAATCGGTAAAATTGTTTCACAACCGATCCACGTACTTTACAGTATTGTTTAGAAAATCAATGCGCCATGAAAAAGGAAAAAGAATCAATGGTTTCTTCCATGATACCGGATAACCAGCATAAAGACATCCCCGGAAATCCATCTACTGCCAAGAGTAGCAATGTCAGATTAAGGGAGGTAGCCACTCCAGAGACATTGCGCGTGTTGTCCATTGAAGACTGGGAATTCTGGAAGCACAATGGATATGTCGTTGTAAAAGAAGTGGTACCCCGATCTCAAGCACTGGCTACTGCGAATTTCTTATGGGAGTTTGACGAGAAAGATCCCGATAACATGGATACCTGGTATGCTCCTCCACGAGCAGAAATGAA
Organism: uncultured Saprospiraceae bacterium; assembly: GCA_964518915.1. Taxonomy (GTDB): domain Bacteria; phylum Bacteroidota; class Bacteroidia; order Chitinophagales; family Saprospiraceae; genus JABDLO01. The sequence goes on along the minus strand of CAZFJO010000272.1, from coordinate 3,469 downwards.
GATGAAAGAACTGGCTGGAACAGGTATGGTAGAGGTATATAATCATCAATGCTTATGGGACAATCGTCAGACACAGAAACTCTATGATGCTTTCGTAGATATATGGGGTATGGAAGCATTATGGGTTACGATCGATCGGGCTAATCTGAACTTCCCGATCAAACCAGGGCACGAATACAAGGGGTTTATTCACTGGGATTATGATCCAGAAACGAAACCACAGAATGTGCAAGGTGTTCTGGCACTTGCCGACCAGAAAGATGAGAACATGGGGGGATTTCAATGTATCCCTTGGCTCTATAGAAACTACGATACATGGAAGTTGTCCCAACCAGAAGAACGCGATCACTTTAAACCAGATATTTCCGGTCTAGAAGATAAGCTGGTCAAGGTTCCTCTTGAAGCCGGAGACTTATTGATTTTTAATAGTTCAGAACCTCACGGAATACGACCCAATCATTCTGTGGATAAGGTAAGGATTGCTCAGTACATATCTATGATGCCCGCTCAAGAAGACAATGAAGAACTTAAGACATGGCGCATCGATTCGTGGTCTGAACGCATTGCTCCAGAAGGGTATGCCTTTCCAGGAGATCCTAGAAAATGGGAACAGACGAAATATGAAAGAGCGAGTCTTACTGAATTAGGCGAGAAGTTATTAGGGTTGAGAAAATGGTGACGCGAGGATGTACAACGCGGAGTGCACATCCTGGTGTCCATTGAGCGGATTCCCCAATAGTATTGCGTACATTTCGATACCACTGTCTATGCCTCATGTGTACACTTACTGAAGGATGGTAGAAGCAGGATAGATAATTTATTTAATAAATCTTATAACAAAATAGAATGATTTTAAGGAATACATTTTTATGCACTGTGTATCTTGTTTTTTCACTATTCTTATCGTGTAATCAACCTAATGAGAACAAGAAAGACGAGGCATCGACAATTACAACTACTATGAATGAGCAAGAGAAGCAGGAGAAGTTACTCCGGCACATGGTTATCTTTAAATTTAATGATGATGCAAGCGTAGCCGATGTAAACCGGTTGAACAATGCGTTCAATGCATTGCCAGACTCCATTTCTGTCATCCAAGATTTCGAGTGGGGAATCAATGATAGCCCAGAGGATTTCCATCAGGATTTCACACATTGTTATTTATTGACATTTGCTTCTGAAGAAGATAGAGATAGCGTGTATACGCCGCATCCCGCACACCAAGCATTCGTAGAGCGTTTACAACCTCATGTCGAGAAGGTTTTCGTTGTAGACTACTGGACGAATCCATAATATATAAATCGGTTCATTTACTAGAATATCGGTAATAAGAAAACAGCTTATTACCTATAAACCAACATGTATGAATTTTCTTGATTTTTCTATCATTGCCATTTACTTCGGCATCATATTATGGATTGCTAAGTGGGCCTCATCTAAGAAAGATAATTCTGAATTTTCATCGGTCGATTATTTTCTGGCTGGAAAAAATCAAGGCTGGTTGGTTATAGGTGCGTCGTTGTTTGCCTCTAATATAGGGTCGGAAATAATATTGGGCGTATCCGGGGCGGGAGCTCGAGCAGATATGCCGATGGCAAATTTTGAAATCCTAGCCTCGCTGGTCTTGATATTGTTTGGGTGGGTTTTTGTACCCTTTTACTTGCGAGCGAGTATTTATACGATGCCCGAGTTTCTAGAAAAAAGGTATTCTAGATCATGTCGTACCTACTTATCTGTGGTGTCCATTTTAGCATACATAATAACTAAGATTTCGCTGATCATATTTGCTGGAGCTTTGATCTTTGAAGTGCTAGGTATCCCTTTCTGGACGGGTGCGATTATTACCGTAGTTGCTACTGGATTGTATACGGTCCTAGGCGGACTTAAAGCAGTGATATATACAGACATGGTTCAAGCGGTGATTTTGATTTTAGGTACTGTAACTGTTGCTGTATTTGGCCTTTATCAACTAGGAGGATGGGGAGGTATGATAGAGACGATTTCTATGGCATCACTAGAAAATGGGAAGCCGAGCACAGTTCAATTTTTCAATTTGTGGAGGCCCATTGAAGATTCTGATTACCCATGGACGGGCATATTATTTGGAGCGCCTATTCTGGGAGTGTGGTACTGGTGTACGGATCAGTATATAGTACAACGAGCACTATCCGCCAAGGACATCGGCAATGCCAGAAAAGGGGCGTTATTCGCAGGTTACTTGAAGTTGCTGCCTGTGTTTTTATTTTTTATTCCTGGAGTGATTGCCTATGCTTTATTGCAGAAGGGTATGATTGATTTTTCACTAGAAGATGCAGATCAAGCATTGCCAGCTCTTATTACACAGGTTATGCCGAGTGGTTTGAAAGGGTTAGCAATAGCAGGTTTACTTGCCGCATTGATGAGTTCTCTTTCATCGGCTTTTAATTCAAGTTCGACTTTACTAACGATTGATTTCTATCAGAAATTCCGACCTGATGCAACAGAGAAAGACCTGGTCCGATTCGGGCGATTAACGACAGTTGTGCTCGTTATCCTTAGTCTGGGGTGGATTCCATTTATGGATGCCTTGATGGACGGAGGAATATTCCTTTACCTGCAGAGCATTCAAGCCTATATATCGCCACCTATCACTGCTGTGTTCTTACTGGGGTTGTTTTTTAAGTGGATAAATGCCAGAGGAGCAATAGTCACCTTATGGCTGGGTTTTGCGATAGGTGTTTTTAGGTTGGTGCTGGAATTCATGAGTAATAGCGGGAGCATTGTGATCGATCCTGCTGGAGGGCTCAGAAGTTTTCTTGACATCAACTTTTTACACTTTGCCTTATTCCTATTCCTTTTCTGTTCAGCTGTTCTGATGATAGTAAGTAAGCTTGGAAGTCCGCAGCCTCCAGAGTCATTGGCCTTGGTTACTTTCCAGAAAAGTACGACTTCCCGGTCTTTTAAGTTTACAACTGATGTGATACTGACGATCATACTGGTTGTCCTCGTATTGTTGCTTTGGTATATTTTCAGTCCATTAGGAGTGGGTTAATTGTTAAGAATAAGATGGAGGGTAATCCTTTTATGCTTCCGCAAATAAGTTTTTTTAATCCATCGTCTTTTCATCATAATTATTACTTTTGTGTCCTCAATGGCCCCGTAGTTCAACTGGATAGAATACCAGATTTCGGCTCTGGTGGTTGGGGGTTCGAACCCTCCCGGGGTCACCAGAGAATAAGAACCAGTCCATCGAAAGATGGTCTGGTTTTTTTGATATATGCTGTTCGTTAAGCTTGCTTATAAGAACAGAGGAAATCTCAAAAACAAGAGCAGCCACAGGCTGACTGGTTCGCCATTTTGACCTTGGATTCGGTGAGGATCGCCGTAGGCAACCCTCCCGGGGTCACCAGAGAATAAGAACCAGCCCATTGTAAGACGACTGACCGTTCCGACGTAGGAGGAAAACTGACAGAGTCAGTTTAGGGAAGGA
>CAZFJO010000271.1:0-5319 GCA_964518915.1 uncultured Saprospiraceae bacterium | reverse complement strand
GAATATAACAGTGCTATTAGCGGAGGAGATGATTTACTTTATAATCTTATAAGGGCTATTGAAAACAAAGGAGCCATACTTGTAACATCTGCTGGCAACGGATCTAAAACAATCAGTAAAGATAAAGATGTTTTTCCAGCGGCAATAGTCAGCCCAAATGTTATTACCGTAGCTTCAGTAGATTGTAATGGTTATTTAGCACCGCATAGTAATCGAGGAAGGTCAACTGTTGATATAGCTGGGCCTGGAATAAATTTAAAAGTGAGAATCAGTAATAAAAACTACTATATAACTGGGACCTCAGGTCCAACTGCCATTGTTTCGGGTATTGCCGCTGCTATTGCAAGTAAGAGTCGGATTTTTGATGCACAATCCATTATTTGTCAAATCAAAATAGGAGTAGATAGGTATAAAGGGCTTTCATCAACACTCTCAACAGCTGGAGTTGTAAATGCCAAGGAGGCACAATCAAAATCTTGCCGATATAGAAGTAGTTCTCAAGAAATCATGCCAGAATTAAAAAGTGAATTGATCGTATTTCCTAATCCTACAATAAGTTCACTTTTTTTCAATGCATCAGAATCACACAATAAACTGGAAGTGATAGACTTAATGGGTAAAGTTGTTCATTATGAATATATTACTCCTGATATAAATCGTAAAATAGAAATAGAGGAAGTTTCCGATTTAGCCTCTGGATTATACATATTGCGGATTCACAATAATGCCAACAAAGATGTTGCAAACTACAGATTCTTCAAAAGTGAATAATATAATAAAGAGAGGGGCAGTACTGCTCCTCTCTTTATCTTTTACAGTACTAGTACAACCTTCTATTCTTCTAAGTCAAGTATCAGAAGATAGAGTGTTAGAAGCAGCTATACAGGAGGTCATTAAGCATATAAACAATGGTGATTACGACCGTGTCATTCATCTTTCAGATTCCTTGCTTAGGCATGTAGAGCTAGATTGTATTCAGAGAGGTAGGATATATGGGAAAATAGGGTTCGCCCATTACTATGCCTACCGAGAAAGTGAAGCCATTCAATATTGGAGAGACTCTACCTTAGGTACTTGGGAAGAATGCCCTGCTGTTCCTAGTAAAGTGAGAGCAGAGATTTACTTCAATCTCGCGGATGAGTTTTACTACCTTGAGAGACCACTCGCTGCAGAAATATATGTCGATAAAATAACGCAGATAAAGGATCTTGAGCTAGAAGATTATCCAGAACTATTCACTAGGTTTTACATCACCAAAGCGGCTCTTGCGCACCTTGCAGGAGACAAAAAGCTTGCAGAAGAATTATTCAGTATAGCTCAAGACTACACCACTAATCTAGGCGATCCCATAACACAGAGAATATTGGCTAATTATAAAGGTATATTTTATTCAGAATCTGGTCAACATCAAAAAGCCATCCAGATTTACGAAAACGAATTCAACGATTTACCACAAGACAAGAGTGATTTAGATCACTACATTAAATATATAGGACCCGTTAAATCATATATAGCCTCTGGACAACTCGATAAAGCCAGAAATAACTTAAAAATATGTAAGTCCTTTATAGACCAAGGTCGATTCAGCGATGAATATCCAGAATATGTGGAGACCTATACCAATTACTGCCATAAATCAGAGAACCATCAGGAAGCCATATCCATACTCGAGGGTGAGATAAATACCGATGATCTTGATGCAGGATCTACTTCTTCTATCAACTTCAAAAGCCTACTCGCTGTATCTTACAACAGCATCTCAGAATATAAAAAGGCCGATAGTCTCTTTTTATCAATATTCTCAGAATTAACTGGAGACACTGCTTTAACAGACCCCTTGTTGATTAATGAATTGCAAGAATTTCAAGGAAATTACTCTACCACCTACAACATAGCTACAAGATACTTCTATGCATTGATAGATAGATATGAAAAATCTGAGGATTTAAATCACTTGGAAAAAGCCACTTCATTTTTCGAAGCCATCAATCATTTTATCCTACGAGCACGAAAAGAGTTGATTGGCGAATTTGCTAAAATGACACAACTGGCCAACACCTATAACTTGTATGAAGATGCAATAGAAGCCAGCGTTAATCTTTATCATAAAAACCAAAAAGAAAACCACCTGGAGAAAGCAATAGTGTGGAGTTCTCAACTAAAAAGCAACATCCTTATTTCAGAGTTGAATCAGAAAGACATATATAAGAACCTTATTTCTAAAGAAGAAGTACTGAAAATAGACAATTTTAAAGCACAGATTAACTTGCTCAAAGATCAAGTGAATTCCAACGAATCAGATACAGACCTATTAAAGAGGTATACCTCGCTTAAAGACCAACTAGAGAACCATTTAGAGGAATTGAAAGTAGCTTACCCTTCTTATAGTAAGTTCTATAATGAATTCAATTCATCATCTAATCTAGCAAGCATAAGAAATGGACTAGGAAGTAGGGATAAAATTATCGAATGCTTCTGGGGTACAGACAATCTATATCTGTTCTCCATTGAAGAAAAAAAACTTGATGTTCGTTCCATATCGCTAACCTCATCATTCATCGAGCGTTTTAAGACGGTAGGAAAATTATTAGTTGAAGGTGGGGATATCTCTACTTTGCATAACAATGCTAAATATCTATGTACCACTTTATTTGACAACGGTCAATTCCTTAATTCTGAAAAAACTGAAAATATATACTTCGTCCCAGATGGGCTATTACATCAAGTACCGATAGAGACTCTATGGGATGGTTCCGATTATTTTCTCAACAAGTACAATTGCTTTACACTAAATAGTCTTTCTAATCTAGAATCTGATAACTCCACGAACCTCAATACGAAATACATCGGCTACGCACCCGACTATAAGTCGCTAAAAAATAGTAAGGAGAATACGGATTGGATACCTCTACCCTATGCGCAGCAAGAAATAAATATTGCCCATGATATTTTAGGTGGGAATAAATACTCCAACGACCAATTAAATGTAACAAACTTTCAAAACAATATTCAAGGTCATAAAGGAATCATACATCTGGCGATGCACGGCCAGATCCTTAACGACCATATTTCAGCACTTCTTTTTACCAAGGATGGAGAAGTCGATCTAATGACTTCATCCCAGGTATTCAATTTAAAACTAGAGAATCATCTTACCATATTAAGTACCTGCTATTCTGGAGGAGGACAAGTATTTAAAGGAGAAGGTGTAAGATCTATTTCTAGAGCATTCCTTTTCGCAGGGTCAGAAGGTGTAGTATCTAGTCAATGGCAATCTTCAGACTTCACTAATAAAGAAATTCTAAGTGATATGCTTTCTAATATTAAAGAAGGCCAGCATACACCTTATGCCCTCAGTGAAGCTAAAAAAACATACTTCGAAAAAGCCACACCGGCTCTTAGACATCCAGCTTACTGGGGAAATTTACAATATTCTGGAAATAATTACGACCCTCATAAATCGTTATTAATCAACTACTTATGGGCAACTATAGGGGCATTAGGTTTGCTCTTCATAGGATTCATCATACTTAGAAAACGTCACATCTGATAGCATAAGGATTATATACATGAATAAAATCTATCGTTATGAAATTCATGTTAATCATCCTTATCGCAGCCTTTACATCCTTTACCAGCGGGGACAAAAATAAAACCTTCTACGAAACCACAACGGTTACTATCGAGTACGGGCGAGGGTCACAATGCATCGGTCGAGGTATATGTAAGATAGAAGATGCAGATTTCACGTTTAGTGACAGGCTTGCAATTTTAACTTTCGATGCCCACAATAATAAAATCATCAAAATTGACATTCCTTCATCTCAGTTATCTAAGCGTCTAGTCACTGATCAGTTTAAGGACAATTCCATAAAAGTAGATCATAAGATTCTTTACAAGAAAAAAGGTCAGAAAAGGAGCACTGCTATTAATCCAGGAAACTATAAGATTGAAAAATCACCGTATGGTTACTCTGTTATTTTTACTGAGAACTAGATCTATCACAACTAAACATACGCAAAGATGAAAACGCTATTGATATACCTTGCCCTATTTTTAACAATGACTGGAAGTACGGTGGATACCTTCGATGGAAAAATTAAATCGTTCAATAAGGAATGGATAAATGAAGTAAAAGTGATTTCTCTGAATAACAGCGATCAACTTAAAACACTAAACAAGTCTTATGTAGAACTTAGTAATGAACTACTGTCAGAGACCATTATTGATCGATGTGCTGCAATAGAAAAAAAACTAGATATAGAAAGACAATTCTACATCTACAATGCCAGTGTAGAATCACAATTCTCAGCACTAAGATATAGGAAAGGAATCGAGCTCATCAAGATGATCTACGAAAAAATACTCGGATTAGACCACCATTTTACTTCATTGAAGACCTACCAGAACATTACCGAACTAACCAATCCTGCGGCATACTCAGAATTCTCAAAAGCCAAAGATCTCATTAAGGAAAGGCTAGACAAGAAAAACGACATCGCCCTACCCAATCTTCTAAATTCTAATCCGTACGTTTCGGTAACCATGTCATTAATAGGGTCCTTCTTCGGGAAAGGGGACAAACAAGAAAGAGAATCTGACCTAGAAAATATATCCTGCATCATTGACTTCACTCTAAGGATGAATGCAGACCTCAACATCATATATTATGAGTCCGAATTCTTAAAAGAATCTAACAATACTCTAAGAGAAGAATGCCACAAGCTATTTAAGGAGTATACTAAAGTCGTAGGATACTTTACGCCTCTACTGGAATGCCGACAAGCAGATGACTGGGAAACCCTGAATGATAAAGTTACAGAGACCATGACTATGATAGAATCCAGCCAGATGGGAGAAGACTTACTTAAAAAGAATAAAGCGATCCGAAAGATGAACGACCTTGAATTCAGCATTGATCGATTGCTACAATTCCTAGACAAGTATGCTGACTTTGTTGCAGATGGAGAATTGTACTACGGTAAATTCAAAACCATACTTAACAACTATGGAAATGAAAAACAGTGTACATCCCAGCTTCCTCATCAATTTGCTACGTTAAAAGACGATGTAGAGATCTCTGTTAAAAAGTTTAACCAAGCATACGCAATATCAGAATTACAAGGAAGCAAATTAAGAGATCTTCTGTACGGAGTCCCCACGGATAATACCGGTATGTAGAAAAAACCGAGAGGGCGCTCCTCTCAGAAATTATACCATTCATTTTACTAACCTATTAAATCTTTAATCATGAGAAAGTTATTCTTATGCATAGGGTTCCTATGCTTACTATTTAGTGTGCCTACCACGGCTCAGATC
>CAZFJO010000270.1:0-5329 GCA_964518915.1 uncultured Saprospiraceae bacterium | reverse complement strand
CCTTCTAATTCAAATTCAGGCGCTCTTAAACTTATAGGAAATCCACTTACCGCTTCTTGATTAGAAGTACTGGATTCTCCTTCAGGAATAGAAAATCCTTCCGTCAATAGATTATTAATACTATCTGGATTCATCCCGTAATCCTCATACTCGTCATTCTGCCATACAGGGCCTGTATATATACCACATGCTTCATCTGTCGCCGATATGCCGAATCCGAATCCAGATCCACGGCCATCACTCATCTCACTTATAAATCCATCCTGGCTATTGTAGTCCAACTGAAAATCAGCCAATCGGATCACAAGATCTGGAATTACATTATTTTCGTCTTCGGTCATTTCGTCGGGAAGATGCTCTGTTACATTGACAGATATCTGTCCTTTTAAGAATGTCTCTATGACATTCTCTCCTTCGTCTCGTCTGAAAGCAATGTATGAATTTGGACACAAGCCCGCTTCTGCTACCATCAATGGAATCTTAATTAAGGTATCTACTGATGCAATGGCGCTGAATCGATACTTATCATCGTCATTCTTATCAATTATGGCTCTAAAGGTTAGATAATCATCTACACTCGTAACCGGTGTATTAACCTTACCCGCAATCTCTCCACTCACGAAAGTATTTCTTATTATTTTTAGTCTGAAAGTATCCATTGAAAAACCCCAGCCTTCATAACTACCTTCCTCTTTAGATATTATATTCTGCGCTAGAACATCAAAGCTGATGGCATTGTCAATCATAATATTTCCGATGCCAACTTCCTTCCGTGTTCCACTGCTGAAGTCTCCAGGGCTCTTCAAGATTAATGTATCCAGATGAAACCCTCGCCAAGTCGATCTCATGTCAGCTGTTATCGTCTCTAATTCTGGGTCATCCTCTCTTGCTTGAAAATATTCTTCTGGAATCCTCAACCCTTCTGGGTTCTCTAGATCCGAAAGATCCATCATCGCTTCTTCTACATGAAAACTCCATCCCTCTAATCCAGGCAACTGAAACGGATCCATATCAAGCCCGATCATCATCTGGATACCTTGCACCCCTTCCACTTGATCTTCATCGAAACCACCATACGCACTGTTTTCTGAAGTAACTCCTCTTACTAACTCAAAGTCGAAGTAAGCCTTGGCTTTACCTGTTTCTGCCACTTCGCCATTTTCATCAGGTACGATTACATTCCTGGGAAACCTCACTTCTCCTCGTACTGCCATACTCGCCAGTCCGTCACAATCAAACTCCATATAGGTAGCAGTCTCCTTCACTTGAGCCAATGTTCCATTGCTTCCGTAAACAACAAATTGGAACACATCATTTTCTTCATCCACAGGTGTATTCTCCAATTGAAACAAAGTGAATTCTGCTCCTAATCCCGCAGGGGTAAACGCAATTCCTTTCCCACCTACAGCCATGTAAAATTGAGGATGTATCGATCTAAAGTCTAGCATATTAACCATGCCTAGTTCTGCCTTGTGAGGCATAAACTTGATGGAAGTCAGTGCAATGTTAATCGGGTTTCCTGCTATAGTATCTTGGATCCCGATCGGTACTCCAGGAGGGTTACCTGTAACCAATGCTTCTACCATTCTTGCAGCCATGACATGATCATTTAAGAAGGCAAGTGCATCGAAAGGCAATTCCTCTGCAGCAGTATCATAATAATCCTCCACAGGTTTAAGTCGATCATCAATATCTCCTAAAGAATACGTGTCGTTACTCTGATCGATGGCTTCTACTATTCCTGTAATAACACGTCCAGAGGCATTGATTCCTACTCCATTTAACCTTACCGCTACATTAAGTCCGAGCATCCAAGGAATTTCAACTTGTCCTGTTCCAGTATATGTTGTACCATTTCCGATGGCACTTATGTCTAAATTAGTAACTACGAAATTCCCTACTTGTAATTCTGACCAGCTACCCGTAGTAGCAGTCATGTCACTTACTCCATTCATATCGAAGTATATATCTGCGACACAAGGATTTAATTCTTGCTGGACAGGAACTTGATCCTCGTCTACTCCATTAGGTGGATTTCCGTATACGAAAGTTCTAACTTCCGATATACCTTGTCCATCGAACGGGACCTCATCATCCGGATCAGTAACTGTAATTCTTACAGCATAAGTATGGTCTTCTATTAATTCTATATCGGAGCCTGTACTGTTGTATATATATCTAGTACCCTCAACATCGTCTATATCCAGTTGCATATTAACCGCACCAGATAGAAATGCTTCGAATGGTGTATACTCACTATTTTCTGTCATATCAATCATCTCTACCTTATACCTCAATCGGTCTCTTTCCATCATCCAGTCTATAGACAAGGTCGGATCCCATTCTATGATGACAGGTTCATTAGGTAGAAAATATTGACCATTGAATTGTGGATTCATTACCCTCAGTTGGTTGCCATATACAATCGGAAAAGTGGTGCTACATCCGATAGAGAGTGGAAGTGGCATCTCACTATTGAAGTCATATGCTTTTACACAATAGGTATAATTGCCTTCCGGCAACACGCCATTTATGTGTAATTCTGAAGCAGGGAAATTTTCAAGGATGACATCATCCTCAGTCGCTTCCATGTATATATTGATGATCTCCTCACCATCTATTAAAGCCATCTCATTAGGCTCTAGTATATAAGGTGTAGATGGCCTGAATTCTTCTCGTGCTCTCGCTACAATTCCATTGTCTACGCCTACCAGTTCTCCTAGAAAGTACACTTCCTGCTGTACATCTGTATGGTTTATAACCATCAATTGCACTTGACCAGGATTATTGAAATAAGCACTAAATTCTATCGGATAAGGCTGAGGTAGAATTACTTCTACTTGGATAGGGCGCTGCGCATTTGCCGTAAGGGCAATTAAAAAGAACCCTATAAAAAGTAATGCTGTATATATCTTCTTAATCATTGTTTTCTAGGATTTTTTAAAAGGAAATTCCATATCTAAGTTGTAACCGGGTCTCATCGAAAGTATTCCTCGTTATTGAAGAAGTCGATCTAAAAGAAGCCATCAAGGAAAATGATGATTTCTCTGTGGCTTTATACGTCGCCCTTGAAGAGAGGTAAGCCACGCTTCCATCGTTGCGCTTATCGATGTCATTGTAAGAAAACCGTATCGAACCATCTACATTCAACCGATCATCCATCAACCGTTTCGTAACTCTTGCTCCGATCCCATAGCGTTCTTGATCCCTCGTATCTGAAGTATACTTGTTGTAAAAAACGTTGGGAGAAATCCTCAACTTATAATCCTCCATCTCGATGCGACCTACCATTGTAATATTCAAGGCGTTAAGGTCTCCGAGTCTTTCTATTTCTGATTGATCTTGGATTCGCTGAAAGAATACATTCCCCGTTATTCCATATTTTAATCTTTTATCTCCGAAATTCACTCCGGTTACTATGCCGTACTGATTGGTTACAGATACATAGCGTAACGTATCATTAAGATTGATGATTTCATTGACTGCTTCTGTCTGATAATTGCTGTACTTGAGGACTGTATAGAAGTCATCCGTAGGCATGATATTAAGACTGGCATTTCCGATAAATCGGTCCGTAGTGGATAATCTATATCCTCCTAAGTTGTTGTTTTCAATACCCACATTGGCATCCAATCTGGCTTTCCGTCCGAAAAAAGAATTAGAAAACATAAAAGTATACTGCTGGACATCGTTGATAAAATAGTCGGTCGCCATGGTCGTATAGAATGGCTCGACCCGCTTATATTTTAGTCCCAGCCTGAGTCCTGAATGATAGAAATTAAATCCTGCATCACCTGCGAGCGCATACCGACTAGAAGTATTGATGGTTATGATGTCATTGATTTGCTGAGGAATCTCATTGGTTATCTGGGTTGTCAAGGGATCGTCTACGTCTCCCGTGAATCCACTCGCAGCTGTATTGGCATAAAAATCAAAGTGTCTACCGAGTTGAAATCCGAAGTTCAACCCTATGTTGATGTTTTCTTTAGGGGTGAAAAACTGGTAGCCGAAGGATGCATAATCTTCTGGCAAGTTGAAAGAAGTCTGATCATCCTCCACCTTAAGACCTATTAATTCCAGTCTATTTTTTCCAGACCTATACCCTACTTTGGCACCGACCATCTTTCTATCGAAAATAGGAATTAAGCTATTTCCGACAACCAGACTGTCCCTTATGGCAAATGGATTGACAATGTCTCCCTTAATCGCTGCTAAGTAAAATCTTCCTGGCGTCAATTCTACTCCATAACCTTGAAAGGTTCTTCCTTGCAAGGTGTATGGTGAAAATGATATACTCGACGTTCCGAGCAACAGTCTTGCCCACTTATACCTAGGCTGAATAGAAAGTCGATTGAACGAATAATCAAAAGCGAATTGTCGATCCCTATAACTAAAATTGATCGGAACGTCGAATCCGCTGAATCCGAAATTCATGGACGTATTGATGTAATAAGACCACGGAGCTCTTCGATTTTCTATGCCATCTACACCATATAATTCTCCACCTAGATTCATCTTTCCTGAGAATCGCGCACCTTTCTTAAATCCTCCTACTTGGGCACTGATCGTTTCGTGCATGCACAGAAGTAAACAAGCCAGTAGGAGAATTTTAAGAAAAGTTCGCATGAATTGGTTTTTAGATTTATTTGATAACTATGAAAAACTCTTTACATCTATAATCGGTGAATAAGGCTTATATTAAGTGCCCCTATCTCTCCAGCAGAAGAGACGATATTAATGATTCCTCCACCATACTTACAAGCGTAATGTCTCTGGTCTGCATCACCTCTTTGGGTAACCGTGCATGAGGTGTTAGATATAGTTAAGGACCTTCCTGGGATGGCAACGGTTACTTCAGAAACACCGACTCTGTTAATAACACAGTTGTATTGAAAATTAACCCCTTGATTTTCAGAGCCAATGTTACCACCTGCTATTATAACTTCTTGAGGAACATTAATCCATACTTTAGTTTTTTCATCATACTTAATCATATCTCCATCTTTCAAATTAGATATCTGTAAATCAATTCCTGGATCGCCTTGAGGGCCTGTATTACCTGTGTTTCCTTTGTCTCCTTTGTCTCCTTTGTCTCCTTTAGGGCCTTCTGCTCCATCTTGTCCATCTGCACCTGAAGGTCCAGTGTTTCCTGTATTACCTTTCTCTCCTTGAGGCCCTACTTTTCCTTGGGGGCCTTCTGGGCCTACGGGACCTTCTGGGCCAACATCTCCTTTTTCTCCTTGAGCACCATCCTGTCCATCTGCTCCATCTTGTCCATCAACACCATTGGTTCCATTAATACCATCTGCTCCGTCTGCTCCAGGATCTC
>CAZFJO010000269.1:0-5369 GCA_964518915.1 uncultured Saprospiraceae bacterium | reverse complement strand
TCTATAAAGCAGAAACTGCGGAACTAAGCGACTTACCATTTTATAAAAACTATAGATACCAAGCACTGGCTTTAATTTTGGTTGTTATCATCATACTAGCGTGGTTCGCTTAAATTGAAAACATGAAATGAAGTTTCTCAGGTCTATCCGTCGACAACTATCAAAGGGCTATATGGCTTATGCCATAGGAGAAATTTTATTAGTGGTCGTGGGCATTCTTATTGCTTTATACATTAACAACCTTAATGTAAAAAGCCAATTATCAGATCTTGAGCAAGAGTACTTAATATCTTTAAGGCAAGAATTTCATAAAAATTTAATAAAGGTTGAAGCTTCCAAAGAAGAAGTAAAAGAAGTCAATGAATCATTAATGATTGCTTTAAGCCTGTTCAAACCAACTAACTTAGATTCCATCCGTGATGATGATTTAATAAAATGCATATATGGTTGTGTAGGAAAATCTGTCAATTTCGATCCAGCCAATGGCGTTCTTACCGACATTATCAGTTCTGGTAAGCTTAGCATCATTAAAAACGCTAAACTGAGACAGATCCTGGCATCTTTTAACAGTGACCTGATATTACTGAAAACACAGTTGGAAGGAAGTAAAGAAGCTTCAAGTAGGGCAAAACAATATTTCATGAAGTATGCCAGTGTACGTAAGGTGATATCTGTGCAAGAAGAAGAGTTTAGGCTTGAATCCATATCCGATGGGATCAACAATAAGGACGTATTTAAATCTTTTATGTTTGAAAATATTTTATTGGATTATCTATTAATTAATAAGGTTCTTTCTAATGGCCACTTCCCATTGATATCTAAATCTATGGAAGAAATTGTGGAAGAAATAGACGCTGAATTAAGAAGCTAACCATACCCTGCAATCCATCTAAAAGCTTCCGAAATGCACCTAATGTAGAATATAGATCGACTGTATCTTTCGGATCTTTCAATAGAATGTACAGTTCACTACGCTCATGAGCCAGTTCATTACATTTCATTTTCATTTAGCTTCAATGGATAAGATATTTGGGATATAATCATTAATCAATTTTAACCACCACCATTATGAAAATCATTAATAACCCAATTCAATTGACATTATACTTCCTTATCCTAGGTCTCGTTTATGTAACAGATGTCTCTGCACAGAGCACAAGCATAAGTTCTAACAATAGTAAGACAATAATCTCTGTAGACGACGGAAAAGAGAAAAGTTTTTCCATAGAGTACGAGGGAGAAATCACCATTTCAGATGACGATAGAGACGTTGTCAGCATATCTAGAGGAGGATACTTAGAAATAAAAAAGTCTGCTTTTGGCAATAGGCGCCGAATATATATGGAATCAGATAATGCTGGAGGCGTTATCAAAAAATATTACGTAGGAAGCAGAGAGAAATCTTATGAAGCAGAGGGTGAAAAATGGCTTGCTGAAATTCTACCGGAAATTATCAGGACTACCACAATAGGTGCAGATAAGAGAATAGAACGTCTATACCGTCAAGGAGGCGTCACCAGTGTCTTGAATGAAATAGAAGATATAGAAAGTGATCATGTAAGTGCATTTTATATAAATGCTTTATTACAGAAGAACTTATCAGATCAAGAAATGTCAAAAACGCTAGGAACTGTAAAAAGGATAAATTCTGACCATCATAAGGCCAATATTCTTAAAGACAACTTAGATCTTTTTCTAGCTTCTTCACAATCCATTACTGCGTTTTTCACTGCATCTGAATCAATAAGTTCTGACCACCATAAAGCGGATATCCTAATCAGAGCCATTAAAGACGATAATATCAATCAAGAAGATGTATCGAAGTTTTTTGTCTTGACAGATAAGATAGATTCAGACCACCATAAAGCTAATATTTTACTCACCCTATTAGCAGAAAGAGATCTGAATAGTGACAATCTAAACTTAATCATTAATTCTACTAAAAACATACATTCAGATCACCATACAGCCAATGTTTTATTACAAACACTCGAATCTCCTAATCTAGCCAAAAACGATTACAGGACATTGCTGCAAGCTGTGAAGGAAATAAACTCTGACCATCATATTGCTAACATACTAACCAAACTGCTTAAAAAGGACTTGAATCAGGAATCGATTGAGGAATTAATAGATCTATCTAGCCATGCAATTAATTCAGATCATCACCAAGCCAATATTCTTACGCACGTATTGTCACAGTATAATCCCAAAAATGAACGTTTACGAAAGTATTTAACTTCTGTAAATGAAGTAAATTCAGACCACCATCAGGCTAGTCTATTTATCCGTTTAGCCGAAAACAAATATGACGCTTCTGACCTCGTGATGATATTGAATTCAATAGGTTCAATAGACTCGGACCACCATCAATCCAATGTCCTATTGTCATTTTCTGACCAAGTTTCTTCAGGTTCCGAAGAAGTAAAAAAAGCGTATAGGATAGCTGCTAAAAACATCCATTCAGAAACGTTCTACGGCAAAGCAATAAGAGCTATAGAAGAATAAGATTGTATTGATTTAATTCAAGTACAATATGTTTCGTAACCACCAATTGTAAGTACTGGATTATTTGATGAAAATAATTCAGTACTTTGTAATCATGCGATGGTCACCTTATCATTTCCCACTTCATCCGACAATGGTTAAACCTGCAAGTCTTATAATTCTAGGGATTACCCTAGGTGCTCTATTGTATAGTTTCATTCAATTCAATGGTGACAATAACTACTATGACATGATCTTATCTGGTGGGCTAGGAGGTTTAATCAGTTATCTTATATATGAGGTAGGATTGCTCTTAAACAAGAAGGTAAGTTGGATAAAGAGACCTGGCACCAGGATGTTGTCTGGGATATTAATTGAATTTATTATAAGCATAAGTATCATCAGTCTAGCCATATTCATTCATGACCAATACTGGGAGGATACTGAAATCCGAGACAATGACAACATCATTAAGATTGCCATTATCCTCTTTTCAGTTCATCTTATATACAACGTGATTTACTACGCGGTTACTTCCTACAATTTTTATGCAGATGGTCAATTGAAAGAAGTACGGTTTAATAGAAAACAGACACAATTGCAACTCGATACGCTGAAAGCTCAATTGAGTCCCCATTTTCTATTCAATAGCATCAACATCCTGTCTTCTCTATTCTTAAAGGATAAAAATAAAGCTGAAAGCTTTATTAGATCTCTTGCTAATTCATACAGTTACACCTTACGGAAAATTCATGAACCGCTGGTTTCCGTTGAGTCAGAGTTAGCGTTCGTGGATGATTATTGTAATATGATTCGAACTAGGTTCGGTAACCACCTTAACATTGAACAGCGGTTACATGACTCTATTTTAGAAAGCAAGCTGCCTCCCCTGACTCTTCAGATGCTTGTAGAGAATGCAGTCAAGCACAATGTTATGGGAACAGATCATGTATTAAACATTAAAATCATAAACGATGATCTTCATATAATAGTAAGCAACAACATAACTAAACCTGTTTTAAATAAAGCGTCTTTAAAAATAGGGTTGAAAAACATTGCCGATAGATACCAGCTGATATCACAAGAAGAAATCGTGGTTTCGTCAGGCTCAACATTTACAGTAAGGCTACCTATCATAAAATGAAGAAATTGTTCGTACACCACCCCATGTTTAGGCTGCTGAGCCCCTTATTTAGTGGGGCTCTTGTGTACTTGTTAATCCTATTGATAAATAGCAATATAGACCAACTTAAGGAATCCTTTATCAGTCAAGAATTATTCGTATGTATTGCCATCGCTTATTTAATCCAGGAAGGTATAAGGCTGTTTCTGTTTATTTTCGATAGGATCAAAAAGCCATCCTCGATAATATATAGAATTTTAATCCAAGTATTTCTTTCATTAATTATTTCGATTGTCTTGGTTTCTTCTTTTATGCATATCTATTTCAATAATGTCCTGTCCTATACACCTAACGTCAGTGAGCTAATCATTTTCAACTCATTATATGCCTTGATCACGCTCATCTATGTCTGCTTATTTATAAGTCATCGCTACATGCACAGGATTAATACTAAGAAGCAGAACGCTGAACAAACCAAAATGAAGTATTTAGAATCTGAATTTATAGATTTTAAAAGGGATATTAATCCAGACTTATTGTTTGACAGCTTGGAAGCGATGTTAATCTTGATGAAAGACCAGCCAGAAAAAGCAGAAGAACTTTTAGATCTATTTGCGACAGTCTATCGATATCTTCTAGCTAGTCGATTTAAGGAAGTCGTAGATATTGTAGAGGAACTCGAAATTTCAGACGCATTAATAAGTCTATATGAACACTTACCTTTCCAGAAGGTCCGATTAAATCATACTATAAGCGAATCATACCGCATTGTGCCTGGTAGTATTTTAATTATCATAGAAAGGATAATCAGAAGTTGTATACATATACCTAAGTCAACGCTTGAAATCAGTTTAGAATGTTTAGAGGATCAATTTAAAATATCTTATGTCCACCAAGAAAAACTGAGAACGGAACTCACTCAAGAAGACTTACAAAACATTGATAGAAAATATGGATTTTATACGGACAGTCCTGTTTCGCTTTCTATCATCGACTCTATGAAAACCATTACTTTACCTAAACTAACCATCCATGAAAGTAGCCATCATTGAGGATGAACCATTAGCTGCAGAAAAGCTTACGAGGTATTTAGAAAAGTACAGCGAGGAAGTAACAGTACTTACAGTACTTCCTTCCATAAAAGAAGCCATCCCATGGATTAAAGAAAACCAACGCACAGTAGATCTTTTTTTCATGGATATCCAGTTGATAGATGGTCTGAGTTTTGAAATATTTACAGAGCTTGAAGTCAGAAAACCGGTTGTATTTACGACAGCTTATGATGAGTATGCGTTAGATGCATTCAAGGTCAACAGTATAGATTACTTACTAAAGCCGATTACTTTTTCTGCGTTAAGCCAATCGTTGAAAAAGCTAAAAGTACTTCAGCAACCGTTTAGTGCAAGGGACCTTACCCCTATTATGGATTCACTTTCTAAAAAAAAAATTAAGGATCGTTTTTTAGTAAAAATAGGCAACCACTTAAAAACCATCCCGGTAGAAGACATTGATTGTTTCTATGCTGAAGGGAGGGATCTTTTTCTCAAGTCCAAGCATGGCAGAAAATACATCATTGATTACAATCTTGAATCCATAATGTCCTTGGTCGATGATAAGCTTTTCTTTCGCATCAACAGGAGCTACATCATACATCTTAATGCTATAAAAGATGTCATCGTTTATTCTAATCGCAGGCTTAAGCTCATATTAAACTACGAAGAAAAAAAAGAGATGGTGGTAAGCCGAGAGAAGGTCTCTG
>CAZFJO010000268.1:0-5374 GCA_964518915.1 uncultured Saprospiraceae bacterium | reverse complement strand
CCTACATGGTATTCAATGAAAGCTGACTTATCAAGTCTCTATAAGCGAAAAAAGTTAGAAATGTCAATGCTAAAAATACGATGCCACTTAGGCTTGATCTAAGCCACCCCGACTTGAAAAACTTTTTAAAAGAAACAATACTATATATTAAGGAGGCGAGCAATATAGGGCCTAGAAAAGTCAGTTGCGTTTTAGGGATAGGGAGTATAGTAGAAAAGAAACCTATAATGGGTATGATTAATAAGAAAAAAGTGAAAATATGAATCGAATAGATAAACGTTTTGCCTAAAGAAAAACCCAATCCTAGCGAAGTAAGCCATCCATACAAGGCCATAACGGGAATGATAAGAATTAATAGTGATTTAGCTAGGTTAGATGAGTGATTGTCATATTTCAATTCTGCTTCTCCTCTCGTAATGTCATATGTATCCATTTTATCTTGTAGCTTCTTACCGTTTTCTGTTGCAGATAAATCTTCAGGGAAGTACCATATAGCAGGCGCACGAAATAAATCCATCTTAGGTAAGAGGATGAAAAAAAGGATGTTAGCGATTAAAAAAATCTGAAAGGGTTTTACGTAAGAAATCCGTTTTCCATCTATAATATCTCGACTCATTTCTCCTGGCCGAAAGAACAGTTTTTTAAATGATATAATCAATTTAGAATCAAAATTGGTAACACTTCCTATGGCCTCAGAAAATAATATAGGCAATGAAAAGTCTCTTTTCTCAAGAATCTTCTCTCCACATGTATTGCAGAATTTTCCTGTATGTTCTGCATGGCAATTGTTGCATACTACTTTTTCATCCATTCTGACACAGTTGATTTAATAATTATATTGCTTTACAGATCTGCGCATAAGATAGTCAAGTTGGTCATCTTCTCCTATTCTGAAAATATGTTCCGAAAATATTTCGAATCCTTGGTTCTGATAAAATTCAATAGCATCAGGATTTTTTTTCCATACACCTAACCATACCCATTCTAGATTTAAAGATGCTGCTTTTTCTATCGATAATTTTATCATAGAAGAACCTAATCCTTTTCTTTTAAATTTATGATCTACATAGATTCTTTCTATCTCTAAAGATGCAGGAAGACATGGGTCGGTCTGAGCCAGACCACGATTCAATTTTACATAGGCAATCGGAATCTCTTTTTCTTTTTTCCAGTAAAAGTAAGAATCTGGATTTAGCCATTCTTTTGTAATCCTCTCTATTGTGAATGCTTCCTCTATATATTGTTGGAAATGAATTGGGTTATTTAGGTGGGCATAGGTGCGAATAAAAGTTGCTTTTGCGAAAGCGGTAAAATCAACCAACTCATTTTCTTCAATCAATCTAAATTGCATCTCCTAAAGATAGACAAGTGATTGAAACATACCCATTTTTAAATGGGTGCAAAAATGATTGTAACTAGAATAAATTATGCGTTAGCCTATTATTTCTTCAGTTTTAATTTCAGTTAGATCCATGGGTAACTTTCTAATTCGTTGACCTGTCAGATTGAAAATAGCATTGGCAAGTGCGGGAGCTACAGTAGGAAGTGCGGGTTCGCCGACCCCTGTGGGTTTTTCATTCGATGGATAGATATAAGTTATGATTTCAGGAACTTCATCCATTCTCAGCATTCTATAATCATGAAAATTACTTGTTACAACCCGACCATTTTCGAACTTCATAGGATCTTTAATGGCCGCTGTTAATCCCATGATCACAGATCCTTCACATTGCGCTTTTATATTATCTGGGTTGATAGCGATTCCACAATCTATAGCGGTAATAACTTTATCTATTTTTATCCCATCTCCAGAATTAGATACTTCGATGACTTGACCAGCTGTAGACTCGAAACAATGTGTTATAGCTATGCCACGTGCGCGCCCACTCGGTAGAGCTTGGTTGTAACCTCCTTTTTCTGCAAGGAAAGTAAGTAGTCTTTTATACTTAGGGTTGTTATCAAGCATGCTTAACCTGAATTCCAGCGGATCGCGCCCTGCTTTATGAGCTAGTTCATCTATGAAACATTCTTGGCCGAAAACGTTAGTAGAAGAATAAACAGATCTCCACCAGATAAGAGGCAGAGGGGTGGCGTCTAGCCATACATATCTAGATGAAAAAGATTTAGAATCATAGAAAGGCTTCCCTATCGGTTCCATAATCCACGGTGGGTTAATCTTATCTTTCATATCTACTCCTCTGAGAGAATGATCGAAACTAGGGGCTACAACTTTGTGCTGAAAAGAAGTGAGGTTTCCTTTTTCGTCTATTCCGCCTTTTAAGCAGTTTAACGATCCTGGCCTCATAGGACTCTGTCTGATATCGTCTTCTCTACTCCATACAATTTTAACGGGTTTTCCGATTTTCTTAGAGAGCAAAACACCTTCAAGGCTGAAATCTGTAAAACCTTTTCGTCCGAAACTTCCTCCCATGTAAGGGCAGTGCAAGGTGACGTTTTCTATTTCCATCTCTAATTCTGTTGCTGCTGCATATCGTACCCATCCTGGAAATTGTGTTGCCGTCCATATCTCACAACTTACGTCTGTTACATGAGCAAGGGTATTGATGGGTTCCATAGGTGCGTGGGCGAGAAATGGAGTGGAATACTGAGCAGATATTTTTTCTACGGATGTTTCATATGTTTCATTAAAATTGCTGTCTTCGAAATCTACCACTCCTTCTTTCTCAGCAAGTTTTATCATGGATGCATTGAGGGATCGACTATCTGGTAATTCTTCTGGTTCGTTCCAAGAGATTTTTAAGGCTTCCCTTCCTTTCTTCGCAGCCCAGTAATTACTTGCAATAACAGCAACACCTTCCCATCTATTGATGCCTACAGGACGTATGCATTTTACGACTTGTTCTACACCTGGTATAGCTAGGCATGCTGTGTCATCTATATTTTTTACAGTACCAGAAAAACAAGGAGAACGTTCTATGCTGGCATAGACCATTCCTTCAACTTTCATATCCATCCCGAAATTAGCTATTCCAGTAATCTTAGGTGGTATATCAGGTCGCTCGGTCCGCATACCGATTAATCTAAATTCGCTTTCTGTTTTAAGTGCTGGTTCTGCAGGAATTTCCAGTTCTTTAGCTTCAGACACCAGAGATCCGTAAGTAAGTTTTTCTTGGTTGATTTTATTTATGACATACCCTCCCTTGGTGCTACACGATACGGAATCTATTCCCCATCGATTTGCTGCGGCACTTACAAGCATTTCTCTTGCTGCGGCTCCTACCTTACGCATAGGTTCCCACATCGTCCGCATACTAGAACTTCCACCCGTGCTCTGATCTAGGAAGTTCTCGTCTGCTTGCGGCTGCTTTATTTCGATATCACTCAGTTCTAGATCAAGTTCTTCAGCAATAAGTAATGGTATACTCTGAAAGGTCCCCTGACCCATCTCTGGTTTATGAGCGTAGATTGTGATTTTATTTTCAGAGGAGATGTATAGGTAGGGATTCAGAGCGGTACCTTCTGCAAGTTCATCGATATTAGGCTTGTATAATTCTATAACCCCAGGTGGGAATTTTTCATTCCATGAGCATCCATTTATGTGTATTCCTATGGCCAGTCCAGATGTCGCGATGCCTCCTTGTTTTAAGAATTTTCTTCTTTTCATTTTTCAATATTGATTCAATGATGGAATGAGGTTCAATTATAAATTGGCTTTCGCAATGTGAATGGCTTTCCGGATGCGGTTGTATGTACCACACCTGCAGATGTTTCCTACCATAGCAACATCTATATCCTCATCGGTCGGATCATTATTTTTTTCTAGTAAAGCCAGCGCTCTCATGATCTGACCAGGCTGACAGTAACCACATTGAGGGACTTGTTCCTGTACCCATGCTTCCTGAATAGGATGTAAGCCTTCTTCAGATATACCTTCGATCGTCGTTATTTTTTTTCTGCCGATTGAACCTATCGGCGTACTACAAGATCGGATGGGTTTCCCGTTTAAGTGAACAGTACATGCTCCACATAAACCTCGACCACAACCAAACTTAGTTCCGTTCATACCGATGTAATCTCTGATGACCCATAATAGCGGCATGTCTTCAGAAACATCTACAGAATAGGATTCTTTATTAATGGTTATATTATATATAGGCATAGTCAGAATGTTTTTCTTAATTTACTTGGTTTGTAATTAAAGTAGATGCAATAAATGCCACTCAGTTTTTTTTAAAGGACATACGCCGATTAATAACTATTACAAGGAGTCTGTCCTTGCAGATATGTAGCTTATGCTATTTTTTCTGTTGTAAGTCCTCGATTGCTACAGGGCTAAAAAAAATCTTATATATTTATTCGGTTCAATTGCAATCAGAATAAATTATTATTTCCAGAGATAGTAGAAAAAGGATATGATTATGCAAGGAGTAGGGTATCTGAGTTCGGAGAGAAATAAGTCTTATAGGATATTGAGACATTTTATTTTCTGGAGTTTTCATATCTTATATAATGTTGCGACCTGGGGTGTGTATAACGATCATGTACTTCAGTCTCTAGTGATGGAATCGTTGACAATAACAGGGAAGCTGTTGATGTGCTATTATACACTTTACTACCTTATCCCTGCGTTTTTACTTCCAAGAAAATACCTGCTATTTATAACTTGGTTCTTATTAGGCCTGGTTGCGTGTGGTCTCTTGAATAGGGCCATAAGCTACTTTATCATTTACCCAATATATTATCCTGATGCTGTAGGAAGTGGGTATTTTCGGATTAAAGTGTTTTTTGAAATGACTGCAATCGTTAATGTTACGGCACTAGCATCAGCCATTAAATTATTGCAATTCTGGAATGAGAATGAAAAGTCAAGAAGAGACTTATCTCAAGAGAAAATAGAAGCAGAACTTAAGTTATTGAAATCTCAGATTCATCCTCATTTCCTATTTAATACACTTAACAATCTCTATGCACTTACGCTAGAAAAATCTGATAAGACACCAGACATGGTGCTTAAGCTCTCTTCCTTACTTGATTACATGCTTTATGAGTGCAATGTAGATAGAGTTTCCCTCCAGAAAGAACTGGCATACGTCAGAGACTATGTTGCCCTTGAGAAATTGAGGTATGGTGATTTTCTAGACTTATCATTCGAGATAAGTGGTAATTCTGATGACTATCAGATTGCTCCGTTGATACTAATCCCATTCGTGGAGAATAGTTTTAAGCACGGTGCGAGTCAAGAATCTGTAAGCCCGTATGTTCACCTTAATATATGGATCAGAGATGGTAAATTTACTTTGCAGCTTGAGAATAGTGTGTCCATTAAAAAACAAGGTAATCAGTCTGATTATACTTCCGGCATAGGTCTTAACAATGTAAAACGCAGACTAGATATAATATATAAAGATAGATA
>CAZFJO010000267.1:0-5380 GCA_964518915.1 uncultured Saprospiraceae bacterium | reverse complement strand
CAGCTGTGTAAGTATGAAAATTAAGACGACATATTTCAACATAAAAATATAGCAATTTTTATCCTAGCCCAACTTAAACATTAATGCAATTCTTCTATAGCTTATCACTGATATTCCTAAGAAAAAATCTCTTCAATCAATGCTCCATATGTATACTTATCAAGTTAAAATCGATCGCCATTAAGGCCTGATTTCACCTTTCATTTCAGACTTGTTTTTTACATATTTTTCTAACCATTGATCTTGCTCCCACAACATGTGCATAATGGATTCTCGAGCACGATAGCCATGTGATTCCTTAGGTAACATAACCAATCTTACAGTTGCTCCTAAACCTTTAAGCGCATTGAAATACCGTTCACTCTGCATCGGATACGTACCGCTGTTATTGTCTGCCTCTCCATGGATGAGAAGAAGCGGAGTTTTCATTTTATCTGCATGCATAAATGGAGACATGTCGTAATAAACCTCTGGTGCTTCCCAGTAATTCCTTTCCTCAGATTGAAAACCAAATGGGGTCAACGTTCTATTGTACGCTCCACTTCTAGCAATCCCCGCCGCAAAAAGACTGGAGTGAGATAGAAGGTTAGCCGTCATAAAAGCACCGTAACTATGTCCTCCTACAGCTACTCTTTCTGGATCAATGTATCCCATTTCATCTATAGCATCAATAGCTGCTTTGGCATTAGAAACCAATTGGTTTCTGAAGTCATCATTGGGTTGTTCATCTCCTTCTCCGAGTATCGGGAAGGCAGCTCCATCTAGGACTACATATCCTCGATTCACCCAGTAAATAGCAGAACCATAATATGGATAAGTAAACGAGTTGCTATTCGCAGTAACTTGACTGGCACTTGCCTTGTCCTTATACTCACGCGGATAAGCCCACATGATCATAGGCATTTTCTCCTTCTTATCTTTATCGTAACCGACTGGAAGATATAAAGTAGCTGATAATTCTAGACCATCTTCTCTGGTATATGTAACTACTTCCTTGTGTACATTCTGTATACTGCTAAATGGATTTCCAAATTGAGTAACCGGAGACAATGCTCCTGTATGTATATTCCTTTTATAGTAATTAGGAAACTCACTGGCTGACTCTAGACGCGTCAGTACAATGCCTTTTCTTATGTCGATAGCTGAAGATAGATCTTCTAGTCTTTCTGTTTCTTTAGAATGATATATTCTTTCTGTACTGTTGTCTGCAAGAGATAGTCTGTCGACAAATGGAAACTTCCCTTCCTTGCTATAACCATCACCCATTAAAAAAAGGCTTCCGTTATCTTCTACAAGGACTCTTCTTCCATAATCATTCATCTCGGTGACGAAATCCCCTGGCTCACTGTATCTATCTTGATAATTTCTTTCACTGAGAAGGACAGGTTCCTTCATCGGATTAGATGGATCAATGATGGTTGTTCTTTCGGTTCGAGAATTCCACCAATATTCATATCCTATGGCTAAGTCTTCCTTACACCATGACATTCCTGCATATCGCAACTTTGTTTTAGCGATGAGTTTAGGTACTTCTGTAAATGGTGCTGCTTGCTGGTATACAGCATCTCTATACTCTACCTCTGCAGCGGGGTCTCCACCATCCAATGCTTCTGCCCAGTATAAGGTGGCAGGTTTATCCGCTCTCCAACTAAAATTACGAGGTCCTTTTATAACAGACATAAATCCCTTAGGAAGATCTTCCACTAATGGTATATCTATAAAATGCTTAACCAGTTCCCCATCTGTATTGTACAGATTATAGGTAGTCGGGAATCTACGGTAAGGAACAAGGTAAGAGTAAGGTCTAGTAACCCTACCTATCATGATATAATTTCCATCCGGAGATTCGCTTATGCTGCTGTAGATCCCTTTCTTCATCCACTGATCTACGTTTCCACTGAGATCTACCGTAAACAATTCAGATTCTGCAAGTGCATCGAAATTCTGTTCGTCTGTTGGATTTTTTAATAAGTCTTGATACGTCCTATTCTGAGCCTTCTTACCTCCATCATTAACAGAAACGGTAGGACCTTCAGGGATAGACGTCTTACTATCTAGCAGAGACTCCTTACTCTTAGGCATCATCTTTACTAAAAGGCTCTTGTCTCCTTTCAGCCAGTAAAATGGCGAACCCATATTTGCGTTAAGCGAGGCAGTCGTTAATTTTCTAGCCGACTTTTTAACTACATCAATCATCCATAATTCCACACCTGCATCTGTCGTATTCGTTATGGCAATTAAGTCTTGATCTTCAGACCAAGATGCGTAGGCGAACTTCCCTGATTCTGGAAGTCCAGTAATCACCGACTCTTTCTGAGTATCGACGTCAAGCAACTTCATGTCATAGAAATAATTGACCCTACTTCCTATATTGGTCTTAGGGTTGATTCTTAATCCTGCCAGCCTCATCTCTTCCTGAGATAGCTCTTCTATCGATTTATAAGACCTTCGATAAAGCAGTAAAGCTCTCTTGCCGTCTCTATCCATCCTGATACTTGGTGGAAGTGGCGCATCAGCAAGCGTAAGTATATCTTGATGGGGTACTTGGTAGTTGAGGTCTATCTGGGCATCGGTGAGAAAAGGGATGGTCATTAAAAGGAAGATTAATAGCGTTTTCATTGTATCAATTAAATTTAGTTGTAGAGGTTATTAGTAAATACACATGGGAATACTTAGAGCTTCTAAAAATATGTGGATAAAAATCAAATCCAAAAAGATTTTAAAGTTATTTTGTCTTCTCTAAAATATAGAACCATAAATATTGTCTACAAGTAAAAAGGTAAGTAAACTAACCCCAATAACTCTATCGCAGGAATTCAAGGATATTCTGGACCAGTTAGAATATACTCGAGACCATTACTTTATTACGGGTCGAGCTGGTACGGGAAAATCAACCTTATTGAAACTTTTTCGCAACACTACTAAAAAACGTATGGTTGTTCTAGCACCCACAGGCATCGCTGCCTTAAATGTACGAGGCCAGACGATTCATTCTTTTTTCGGATTCCCGCCTAGAATGATGAAGAAAAGAGAATTGACTAAACGCCCTAATAACTGGGTATACAGAAAAGTAGAAACCATCATTATTGATGAAATATCTATGGTAAGAGCGGATATGTTAGATAGCATAGATATATTCTTGAGAAGGAACCGAGACAATGATTCTCCTTTCGGAGGTGTTCAGATGATTTTCTTCGGGGACTTATTCCAATTGCCGCCGGTTATTGCTTCAGACTATGAAAGAAAAATTTTCAAAGACCATTATACCAGTCCATATTTCTTTTCTTCTAAGGTGCTAGAAGAAAGAACCACCTATCCTATGATAGAGTTGTATCAAGTCTATCGACAGGAAGAAAGAAGATTTATCAATCTACTCGATGCGGTTAGATTACGCACCATGGATTACGACGACATGATGGAATTGAATGAACGTCATGGAATTGAAAAAGACGAAGAAGACTTGTACATCACTCTATGTAGTAGAAACGCTACTGCAAATGAGATCAATAAAAAAGAACTTGAAAAACTTGAAACCGAGATCTTCTTCTATGAAGCAAGTATTAAAGGAGCTTTCAATCCCAATGTTTATCCCACTGAATCTATTCTTCAATTAAAGTTGGGCGCACAAGTAATGTTTGTAAAAAACGACCCTCAGAAAAGATTCGTTAATGGAACCATAGGCAGAATCATATACATAGATCGATCGGTCATCCAGGTAAGCATACCTGACCCTGCGAGAGACACAGATAAAACCATTGAACTCGAAAAACTAGAATGGGAGATCATCAAGTACCAACGAAATCGAGACACCAATAAAGTAGAGGCCAATGTTGTAGGGACGTTTTCTCAATTTCCCGTAAAACTTGCCTGGGCCATTACCATCCATAAAAGCCAAGGAAAGACATTTGACAGAATAATCATTGATCTTGGAACTGGAGCCTTTGAATACGGACAGACCTACGTGGCGTTGAGTAGATGTAGAACCTTAAACGGAATTATATTGTCCCAACCCCTGCGACCAAGAGACATATTGATTGATGAGAAAGTTATTGAATACTACGAGAATAAAAGACACCATGGTTAGCGATGGGCCACCTAATACGTAGAACACTCTTAATTCTAAATGGAGTAAATCAAATTTTTAGAATGCCGAAGGATGCTAAATTCTGAGATTCAGTATCAGATGTCATTTACTTCATAAATCAAGCGTGATTATAAAATCTCTTTGCATTTGTTTTTGAATCCATTCAATAAATTATAAATTAGCTACACAACAATTAGGCAATTTTAAATATTCCAATAATGGCAAAGTCAAAAAGAAAGCAAAAAATAGAGGCAAGGAACAAGCGTCAAGAAAAACAATTCTTTAGAATTACCATCATTGTAACGGTATTGCTGATTTGTCTCCTTTACTTCGTCTACAGAAATACGATGTAATTCTACGCCTCTTTTATCTTAGGCACTATACACCTCTATGAAATTAAATTTAGATGTTAAAAAAGCCAGTTCGCAAGCCTGGATAGATTGCGTAATGAGTGATTTCGATTCCTTCCTACAGGATCATGCAGATTGTGAGCGCAAGGCATCCGCAATGGCTATGAGCTTCGTTGCTAAGTATCCGGATCGGTTAGAAATCATTCCAGAACTTATAGAAACAGGAATAGAAGAACTAGAACATTTCCAGCAAGTCTATGATCTGATGCAGAAAAGAGGCATTGCATTGAGAAGCTCTATGGGAGAAGATCTATATGTCAAAGCGCTTATTAAGCAATGTCATTCTGGTAGAGAAGAAAGATTCCTAGATAGACTGCTTATCGCTTCTGTTGTTGAAACTAGAGGGGCAGAACGATTCCGTATGGTCTCTGAAGCGCATGACGACCCAGACATGCATAGGTTCTACAAGGTCTTGTGGGCAAGTGAAGCTAAGCATGGTCATATTTTCGTCAAGATGGCCCTTAATTATTTTCCTGAGGATCAAGTGTATTCCAGATTAGATAGATGGGTTGATTTAGAATCTGAAATAATCGAGAATTTAGAATTGCGTCCCGCTCTCCATTAATAATCCCATCAACCTCTACAGGTACAATGTTAAGGTTTAATATATTATGATTTATTAATATATATAATAAGCTATTTATATTAATTTTACAATATCTTGAAAGAAGATAGGGCTTTGTTTCACCCATTAGAAATAACGCAGATCTTCTAAGTTAAGAAAACCCAAGAATTATAAAACCTCATAGCTTTATCAATCGTTCTTGTAATGGTGTCCGGTGTTAAAGCAGGAGGAAACATAATTATTTAAAAAAATTATCACTTAAATAGAATATTTAATCTATGAGAGGGAAGGCATTATTCATTTTAGTAGCTATTCTTTATT
>CAZFJO010000266.1:0-5386 GCA_964518915.1 uncultured Saprospiraceae bacterium | reverse complement strand
CTTTTTTACTACTTTGCCAAATATTTCTAAATTTAGTGTTTTATAATTCATGTTAACAATAAACTAATTACGAAAAATCATTCAGATTATGCGAAAGTTAATACTACTAGTGGGCGTTTTTTTTGTGGCGGCTTTTTTCGGAGCGACAGAAGCTCTGGCTCAAGATGATGGAGGTCAATTCCAGATTCTGAAAGAAAAATTTATTGAAGGAGACTGGAAATTTATGAGTCTCGTATTGGTATGTCTTATTTTAGGACTTGCTTTCTGTATTGAGAGAATAATTACCCTCAATATTGCAACAGCTAATACCGATAAATTATTAGGAAGAATAGATGAAAGATTAGCAGAAGGAGATTTAGAAGGGGCGAAAGAAGTATGCCGTTCTACACCAGGTCCTGCTGCTAGTGTACTACATGAAGGGTTGAAGAATGCTCATGGAGGTCCTGATGCTGTGGAGAAAGCCATAGTATCTTATGGTTCTGTACAGATGGGATTACTTGAAAAAGGATTGGTATGGATTTCTCTATTTATAGCGATTGCACCGATGCTTGGTTTCATGGGTACGGTAATCGGTATGATCCAGGCATTCGATAAGATTGCGATCGTGGGTGATATTTCTCCTGCAGTTGTTGCGGGTGGTATCAAGGTAGCCCTACTTACAACGGTATTCGGACTTATTGTGGCGATTATACTTCAGATTTTTTACAATTACATTGTTTCTAAAATCGATGGCATCGTAAATAAAATGGAAGATGCTTCTATAGGTCTTGTAGATGTTATGGCTAAGAACAATGTATTTAAGTAATCACTCTTAAAAAGAATATCCGATATGTATAAATTTCTAACGAAAAATGGACAGACTGGCGCCCTAGTATTGGGTGTGCTCTGTATCATTATATTCTTCGCAACTGTGTATACGGGCTTTAACAATAGTCCATACGACATGGGGACAGACCTCAATGAGATTGAAGATAAATCAACCATTGGTTTTTTTAATACTGGATTGATAGTTACGGGAGGACTTGTGTTCCTATGCGTACTAGCTCTTATAGTGTTCTCATTCGTTAATCTCGTTAAATTTCCTAAGAGTGCCATGAAATTCGGCCTAGGGTTCATCGTCCTTCTGGCAGTGTTCGGAGGGCTATATGCAACTTCTAATATGGAGACATCAGAGAAAATGGCTGAACTGCACAATGAATTCGACGTTTCTGAAAAAGTCAGCAAGATGATTTCAGGAGGATTGAAAACCATGATGGGATTAGGTGCTCTAGCATTCGTAGTGATGATAGGAGCTGAAGTAAGAAACTTATTTAAATAACAAGATCATGGGAAAAACAAGCACAAGAGATAGGATGAGTAATGAGGTGAATGCAGGGTCTATGGCAGACATTGCTTTCCTTCTATTAATCTTCTTCTTAGTTACCACCACCATTGCGGAGGATAAGGGAGTACTTGTTAAGCTACCATCTTGGTCTGAGGAACCACCGGAAACACAGAAGTTGAATACCAGAAATGTGTATTCTGTTCTTGTTAACGCTGATAATCAGTTGCTCGTCAGAGGAGAATTAATGGATATTGATGACCTTTTAGAAAATACTAAACTGTTCATCTCTAATCCACGTAATGAAGCTGATAAAGCAGAAGACCCTAAGAAGGCCATAATTTCATTAAAGAACGATAGAGGGACTAAGTACAAGACTTATCTAGCGGTCTACAATGAATTAAAAGCAGCTTACAATGATCTGAGGAACGAGGAAGCACAGAGAAAGTACTCTAAAGCCTTCGATGATCTGACACCAGATCGGCAGAAGGAAATAAGAAGTGCGATACCTCTGGTAATATCTGAAGCAGAACCGACTAACTTCGGTGAAGAAGGATAACCTATAAACCCGTTTAATTTAACAACCTATCAATCAACGATATGTCTAAGTTTAAAAAGAAAAGAGGTAAAGCATCGCCAGCGATTTCTACGGCTTCTCTTCCTGACATCATATTTATGTTACTTTTCTTCTTTATGGTTGTAACCGTATTGAGGGATTCAGAGAAAAAGGTGGATGTAGTAACACCATCAGCTTCTGAGTTAACTAAACTTGAAAAGAAGTCACTTGTACATTATATGTACGTGGGAAGACCTGTTGAGAAATTTAGAGCCACTTATGGTACTAAACCAAGGCTTCAACTGGGAGATAAATTCGCAGAATTTACAGAAATCCCTCTTTTTATAGAAAAGCACAAGAGTAAGCTGCGAGAAGCTGATCAACCTAAAATCATTACTTCATTGCGTATAGATGGAGATGTGACAATGGGTATTGTAACAGATATTAAGACTGCTCTTAGAAAAGCGAATCAATTGAAAGTTAATTACTCTGCTAAACCGATGGTTAGATAATAGACTTTCTGAAATAAATAAAAAGGAGATAGAATTCATTTTCTATCTCCTTTTTTTATGCAGCATAATTAGATTTTGGAAATATTCTTACAAGTAATCTTGGAAGCCTTATATTGATAGTATAGAAGTGATCAAGATGAGTCTTTATGGTCAGTTGCTTTCACTATCAGATCTGCTTCATTATTACTGACCTTAAAAACCAATCTAGGAGTACCTAATTTTCAGTTTCTACTCTAGAAAATGAAAGAGCGTATTCCTTTCATTTCTGAAGAAATAGGTTCTATGGATTTACAATAGAGATCCGCTTAGTAACGAGCTTTTCTCCTCGACTGTTATAAATACTATAGCGGTAGATCCCCCTCGATAGATACCCTACATAGGTGCTTATCTTGCCATCCTCTCCTACATCGAAAAATTCCTTTTTAATTAACTTTCCTAGGATACTTGATATCCGTAACTCATACTTCCCACTAGGATGATTGTTTAGTAAAAAATTAATATCACCAAATGTCGGATTAGGGTAGGCGATGATTTCTTTTTTTCTACCGTTGACATTGTTGGTAGATCGGCTTGTTGACTCAATTTTATATTCTATGTCTAGATATTTATCACCAGAATCGATTATACTTAATACTGGGGTACTTAATTCTGCAGCCCAAAATCGATATTTAGTGTAGTTCAGGTCTGAAACATAATTATTGACCATACTGTAGACGGTCGGTGGAATCTCATCTAATTCTATCCATCCGAGGTTACTTTTCTTGTATACAGAAATCTCAGAAGACACCACATCTTTCTGACGCAAGACTTTAAAATTAGCTTGTGGAAGAAGCAGGTCGCCCTTCTGATCTATCGAGCTCTGAGAAATAATCGAAACCTTAATTTTAATAGAGTCCTGTAATCCAGGTGTGCGGTCATTGTATTGATCACTATTGAAGATATCAGAACTCTCAACAGAAATCCAGAATATCCCTCTATCAGAATATTGCTTACCTAGTTTTACACCGACTCGTTTTATTATGGGTTTAGTTTCATAGTATATTTTCTGCTGGCCCAATGCGTCAACTCTTCCGAGTTCTAATATGTTTTTTCCTGATTTTTTGTAATAACGTTCTTCTCCATCAGGCATAATACCTACTAAGTCTGCTTCTTCATAACCATCGCTATACAATCCATCAATCACATCTTGATAATAGATCTCACTTACATAAGGAGCATCCAGTGAAATGAAGTTCCATAAGCTCCGATCCCTATCGAAATAATCATCTAGTGAACCTTCATACTGAGTATAGACAAGCTTGATCGTATCTCCGGATTGTGGAAAACCAGAAGGTACAGCATCTTGGCAGAAGAGATACAATGGAAACAATAAAAATATACTCAGTAGGATTCTTGTCATATTATCTATTAAAGGTCTGCATTTCTACATATTTTTTATACTCTTGACTTGAGTTTAATAATTCATTATGGCTCCCTTGTGTTTCTATTTCTCCATCTTTTAAGACGACTATTCTATCCACATTCTTGATGGTTGCCATCCTATGGGCAATTATAATAGCTGTCTTGCCTTCTAAGATCGTCTCTAAGGCCCTCCTTATCACTTCCTCAGACGAAGAGTCCAGCGCAGACGTTGCTTCGTCTAGAATGATAATAGTGGGGTCATTCACAATTGCCCGAGCTATGGTGATTCTCTGTTTCTGTCCTCCACTGAGTTTAACTCCTGCATCCCCCACATTAGTATCGAGTCCTGAAGGAAATTTTTCTGTAAATTCTGTAACATACGCTCGTTCTGCGGCTTTTTCTATATCTGCTCGACTCAGGTCTTCTCTACCGAATCGGATGTTATCACCTATGGATTGATTAAATAGGACAGGCGATTGTGTAACGAGACCTATTCTAGACCTCCATTCCTGCATGCTTATAGACTTTAATTCTTGTTCCCCTATTTTGATGGATCCTTGATAGTGGCCATACAAGCCCAGTAATACGTCTATTAGAGAAGTTTTTCCTGATCCAGATGCACCTACTATGGCTACTTTCTCACCGGCTCGTATGTTTAGATTTATTTTCTTGAGTACAGATTGACCAGTTGGGTCATAAGAAAAAGTAAGGTCGGAGATATTAATATCCGGCTTCTGGCTGAGTAGAGGATCTGAGCCAGGGATAATTGACATGTTTTTAATAGATGCTTGAATGGCATCCACGCGGTCAAGCGCGGCCCTTCCTTTCTGGATATTATAGTAAGCTGTGGAGAATGACTTAGAGGGTTCTATGACTTGGTAAAAAGCAAATATAAAGGCAAAGAATGTTTCTGGTTCAAGTCGCTGCTCGAATACCAGAGTGGACCCATACCAGAGTAAGACGGCGACAACAGAAACACCTAGAAACTCGGACAATGGGCTAGACAAGTCCCTTCTTCTGAGTAAGCGAGTCATTACATTTTTATAAGCATTGTTTTCTACCATGAATGCATCTATCAAGTGCTTCTCAGCATGAAAACCTTTTACGACTTTCATGCCCCCTATAGACTCATCCATTATTGTGCTCATATTAGCCACTCTTTCTTGAGCCAGCGTACTGCTTTTTTTAAGCGTCTTTCCGATGGTACCTATTATAAGCCCTGTGAAAACCATCAAGATGAATACGAACTGGGTGAGAGCGGGGCTGATCAGGATCATAATAGCTATACTTCCTATGATAATCAACGGTGATTTAAAAATAGCCTCTATGACATTTAATATAGACCATTCTACTTCTTGCACATCTGAAATCAGCCTTGCCATCAGGTCTCCTTTTCTTTCTTCTGTAAGAAAAGATAAAGGAGCATGTAGATAGTTGCGGAAGAGATCTCCTCTTAAGTCTCTAACTATTCCGACACGTACGGGCGCAATGAAATACTGAGCCAGATACCGAAATAAATTTTTTAGAAAAAAGACTATAACAATAAGCCCGCATACAATGAGTAGCGCGGTAGACCTATCTGTCATACGTATAAGT
>CAZFJO010000265.1:0-5394 GCA_964518915.1 uncultured Saprospiraceae bacterium | reverse complement strand
TAAGTATAGATCCTGAAAATGGTTACTTAATGGTGACTGAATTAGGTCAAGAAGTGAAGGTAGACCTCATGCTTGCTTCTGCAAAAATCTTACCCACTTCTAGCCTTACTCTGGGGTATTCTACACTTACAGATGATATAGTTGCTAGAGGAAAGATCGATGCTAACATATTAATTACAGGATCAATAACGGAAAATTCAGAACTTAAATTTCCTGAAATTGGCGTGAGAGACATGATCGTTCAGAGTGAAGGCTCACCTCTTATTCTAAACCTACAGAAGTGGGTTATTCCAGAGTCTTCTGGTATTAAAGTAGGCGTATTTACTCTTAATATGGCATTAGATAAGGAGAGAAAATCATATACCTCTACAGACGAAGGTCAAGAATCTGCATCTATAGACTTAATGGCAGATGTTGTGATAGATCAAGGTGCCAACCTTACTGGGCAATCAGGATTCAGAATTGGAGGTGATCTGGATAAAGAGCAACAGCTACACAAGTGGAGAAATTCTGATTTCTCTATAACCGATGTCAGAATATATGGAAAACACCCTTTACCAGGCGTTTCACACATAGACGGAGAATTAGCGTTTTATAAAAATCATGAGCGTTATGGATCTGGATTTAGGGGTAAGGTAGACTTAGGAATTAGAAGTTTTATTGATCGGATCAGTGTTATTGCGCAGTTTGGTAGTGTAACAGATGCATATAACATGGATAAGGGTTATTATTTTCTTGATTGTGCTACGGAGTTTAACAATGCTATACCTGTAATGGGACCAATAGGGTTAAAAGGAATAGGCGGAGGATTTTATAAAAATATGACCCGACCTCCTGCCCTAGAGGCTTTTAACCAGATAGAAGTAGGAAATGATCCTACGGCGTTAACACTGAATATAGGTAAATCCTTGTCTGGTATAATATATGAAGTTGCAGAAGACCATACTTTTGGGTTTAAAGCCTCGACATTATTAATGACAAAACCAGCTGGGACTGGAGAAAATGCCAGATCTCTTATTTCAGCGAATCTGGAATTAGGTATGCAATTCGGAAAACCGAAAGACACGGATTCATATAGCCTTCAATCAATCTACCTTCAAGGTATAGGAAAAATGTTTGATAAGGTAGATCCATCCTTGTCGCCGGAAGAGGGGGAAATTGTAGATACAGAATCAACAGATGTAAATACTACTGCCGTAACAGAAAGTAAGGACCTATTATCAAACAGCAATAAAAGGCCAGCTCCTGCATCAAAACCTGTAACTGGGCCACCTATAAGTTTCAAGGCCTTATTTAGTATCGATTTTAAAAACAGTGAGATGCTGGCCATTTTAGGCATATACTTAGATGCTGGTATATTTTACGGTAAGGCCGTTGCGGAGTTTTATGCACGAAAGAGAACACAAGAAGTCGATAATGCTGATGGGTTTGCTTGGCATCTATTCATCGGGCAGATGTATGATCCTGTGAGGTTAGGTATAGAGATCCCTCTTCTAGGCGATCTCATAGAAATGCAAGCATATATGATGGCAGGGAACCAGAATATTCCTACTCAATTGCCTGAACCATTGGCCTATAATAAACACTTTGGGGAAACTGGATCTACAAAACAAGCGGGTTATCCTGGAGAACCCTATCCTAATTCTCAAGCTATAGCGCTGGGAAAAGGGATTGCACTAGGTATGTCACTCTCAATAGGAACCCCGGATAATGGGCTTAATTTTCTATTTATGTATGCCACCTTACAAGGAGGTATGGGCTTCGATATTCTAATGGTGAAAGATGAAAACAAAAGTGATTGCTATGACGAAACGGGTGTCGGAGGATGGATGGGAAAAGGGCAGGCATGGGCATATGTACATGCAGCCATAGGTGCTCGAGCAAGTTTTGGCCTATTTGATATAAGGTATGAACTCTTTAATGCTGCCGTAGGCGCTGCATTAAGGGTAGAAGGGCCTGATCCTTTTTATGCTGTAGGCAGGTTAGATGCTAAACTCTCACTTCTAGGATTAGCGTCGGCAGATCTTGCTTTTAAAGTAGAAGTAGGCAATAGTGTAAATGATGAATTGCCTGAAGAATGCAAGGAAGAAGGACTGTTAGATATTCCTATAATACAAGATGTTGTGGCCGAAACAACCACAGAAAGTGGGAATGTTACATTGAATTCGGATATACTTGTGATCCTTAATATGGACTACAATGATGTTCTCAAGGATGACAATGGGAATAAGTACCGAGTAATTGTTCCTGTGGAAAAGGTATTTACATTTGGCGAAGACCGACAAGAAACAGATGACGTGCCAGATGGGGATATATCCGAGCAAGATGAAAATTATCAATCGCAAGGTTTTGAGGGAAATAAAACGATCCTTTTCGAGAAAATTATAAGATTACAAGATGATGCTTTAAGAGATATACCATTTACGACTAGGTCATATTCCAATGAATATGGTGGAACCAATGTGAGGGTAATACCCGATGAACCACTACCATCTAACTCAAGCATTATTGTTACACCTACGGCTTACCTTCTGGAAATTGTTGAACGCATAAAAGGAGAAATCAATCCTGATGGCAGCAATTCTGTAGAGACAGGATATGTACTCGTAGAAGAGTATAATGAATCTCCACTTTATAAATTTAAAACGGCACCGTCAGAAGAAGATTATACGATCTATGATTCTGAGGTTCTTAAGAGTTACCCTATATCGGAAATGAACAACTTTCATATAGATCAGAAAAAAGACCCTTCTTATGCAGTTATACCAGAAGAAGACCATTACTGGATCACGCTTTCTAAAGAGAAAGACCTCGTTTTTTCAGACTTGCCAAGCGGTTACTTTCCTTATGGAAGGATTCTAGATAGTCAGGATAAACAGGTAGGTCCTTTATTGAAGGCAACATTGCGCAATACTGAAGGAGCCATGACAATTGCGTTTTCTGAAAACCCGTTTCTAACCACCGATAAAAATTACAGACTTCAGTACGTAGTAATCAGAGATGAGGAAGCGATTGAAATGGATCTCGGTGTAGAAAAAGTAATGTATGAAATACCTTTTAGAACAAGCATGTATCGCACCTTCTCAGAAAAAGTAGCCACTATTCAACAGAATAGGTATACGTATGATGATGCCGATTCCGATAAATCTACGCAACGGGATTACATGGTATGGTCTCTTTCTCTAGAGGAAGGAATAGATGATAAGCTTCTGAGCGATAAAATTGAACAACGCTTCATTACAATAGAACACGCTAGAGAAAGACTTGATGATTGTCAAGATAATAAATGGCTGAGGGATAATCCTGGGTTGTGTTCTATATATAATGGGTATTATGAGTGTATAGAATCTATGTTTCCATCAGGAATCGTCAGTGATCCTATCTACGCTTCGCAATTAGTGGCATCTTCTACAATGGAGCTTGAGATAAACAGTTCATTGCCTCACGATATGTATATTCTGCAGAAAGGGCTTAATAATGTTTTTTCTAAGGATAAATCAATCTGTGAAAATACTTTTTCCGGAAACCTGGATTGCCGTATAGATTATCTACAAGGATTATGTGATAATTCTACATGGTCTCTTCCCAGCGATGTAGATAAACAATCGTTTCTGTTTAATCTGAAATACCACATTCCTTATGGAAGTATGCAATTAAATCGAAATGTAGAAAAAGAAGCCTTAATGCCTTCGAAATCTTATTCTATTGAATTAAACACAAGCGAATGGGAATAAGAGCAATTTTATATGTTCTCTTTTTCGCATTTATCGGGCAGGGCCTTATGGCACAGGATATCATTGTAGGGTTATTTCCGGCTGAAGAGGAAGTTATGGTTCGGTGGTATCCGATGAATTATGAAGTATGGCAATCTGGAATTGAAAATGGGTATTCCATAAAAAGAACAACCATAGCAGATCCTAGCGGTAAGATGCTCGTGGAACCTACTGAATCAACAGTATTGATTTCTGCTGTTTTTCCGATGGATAGTTTAACCTGGGTGAATCAGATAGACACAAGTATGAAGCACGATGTAATGGCAGCCGCCACAATTTACGGAGAGATGCATAGTAACTATCAAGTATCAGAGTCGAGGGCAGAACGCATTCTTAATTACGAAAACCCCAGCATTCAGAAACATACTTTTCACCTAGTTTCCGTAAGTCAATCTTTCACAACGGCTGAGCGAGCAGGTCTTGCTTATAGAGATCCCTCGGCTGAAGAAGGTTATGTCTACCGTTATGAGGTTTCTTTAGTGAAGGGTTCATATAAATCAGATGCGGTGATTTCTTATAGTCCTATAACTTCGGTTACTTCTGTAAAAGAAATAAGAAAGAATATATCTGGTAAAAGTGTAGTTCTATCTTGGGATCATGCCATCTATACAGATATTTATTCTAGCTATGATATATACAGATCTGTGGCTACTTCTGAAAAAGAAAAAATCAACACCTCTCCACTTATGCCTACCTTAGTAGGAACAGACGTATATGCAGTTTCATACGCCGATACAATTTCAGAAGGATACGACGAAGCAAGTTATTACATCAAGGGCATCCACTTGTATGATCAGAGAACGGAATATTCCCTTCCGGTAAAAGTGCAGGCTGAAAAGGAAAAATTTCCCATGATATCCATAACTGCCATAGAACAAGTAGATGCAGATCGTATAGAAATAGATTATCAAGTACAAGATGTATCAAGTATGGATCTTTACTA
This sequence comes from uncultured Saprospiraceae bacterium, assembly GCA_964518915.1. GTDB lineage: Bacteria > Bacteroidota > Bacteroidia > Chitinophagales > Saprospiraceae > JABDLO01. Next base: position 678 of record CAZFJO010000265.1, on the reverse strand, counting down.
CGCAGAAAGATATACAGGTGCGTATAGAAAAATAGACTCTGTAAGTGATATCAATCAATTTTCTTTTTCTCTAGGAGATCTCAGATCAGGATATCTATACTTTGCAGATGTGGACTCAAATCACAAGTCTAATAAAGTATACCTTACCGTAGAAGATATAATACCTCCCGATATGCCAATTGGTTTGTCATGTTACATCGATTCTATTGATTATAATTTAGTGCTTGATTGGGATGATAATATAGATGAGGATATATATGGATATCGAGCCTTCGCTTCGTGGGATAGGGAACAAGGATTTTTAGATATCGGTCAGGGTGTATTTCCGGATTCAGAATACAGGTATGAAATCGATGGAAGACAGAATGGAGAAACATTTTATGTCAGCGTAGCTGCGCTCGATTTTAACCTTAACCAATCGAAATATACGCAACCATGTTCAGTTACGATGATGGATGTGAAGCCACCATCTCCGCCGTTGATCAGGAGGATCTCTTTCGATGAAGGAGCGGTGAGATTTCAATGGGCTAGAAGCCCGGATCGTGAAGCAACGCTTCATAAAATAGAACGGGTACACGTCGATTCTTCTGACTGGCAGGTGATCCACGAAACTGGGACTACTTATCAAGTAGAAGAATATGTAGACGACCAAGTTCAATCTTCTTCTAAGTATTATTA
>CAZFJO010000264.1:0-5439 GCA_964518915.1 uncultured Saprospiraceae bacterium | reverse complement strand
ATTAATAACCCTATCATCAATAGCAGAACCATCGATGACAACTTCGTAACCACCAGTACGCCTATCAATGCAGAACCAGCTACCAGTGTCAATTGGGTAGGAAACTATTCTACACCCATCAGAAAACTTAAGATGAAAACCAGCTTAAGACTTCGGACCAACAGTTATTTCGGAAACTCCATCATCAACAATGAAGTCAATGATCATCAAAGAAATACTACGGGTATCAAGTGGGTAATGGAAAATCGAAAAAAGGATAAATTCGATCTTAGAGGAGAGATTGAGTGGGATTATACCCGCTCAAGATACTCCATCAGCGAGGACTTAGATGTTTCGTTCAGCACAAGAACGCTGGGATTGATCTCTAGCTACTATTTCTCTGATAAATTTTCGATTTCTTCTACTTATAAACTACAGCAATTCAGTGATGAACGGATTAACGCTGGTAGCGACCTTAGAAACTGGAATGCAAGTTTCTCGTTAGGCCTAGGTGAGTCACAGCGCATTACCATAGATGGAGTTATTTACGATATATTGAATCAAGGAAATAGACTTCAGAGAAACGCGACTGCCTTCTCTATCAACGAAACTTTAAGCAACAACCTAGGCAGATATGCCATGTTGAAATTGACCTACAGTTTATCTAGCTTTCAGCCGAAGACCATCACATTTGGGAGTATGTAATCAGGTAACTTTCGGTTGGTAAAAGGTGTAGATTGTGCAGGTAAGAACTCCTCTTATTTCAAGAGGAGTTTCTTACCTTAGCACGGAACTTAACATCTACTCTATTGAATATTTCACTCATACAATTTGCACCAGCTTGGGAGGATGCAACAGAATCAATTCATCGACTAGACCATATCCTGAAGGATTGTTCTCCCTCTGATATGATTGTTCTGCCAGAAGCATTTAATACTGGTTTTTCTATGCGGCTTAATCAGATTGCAGAAACCATAGATGGACCGACACTTACTTGGATGCGAAATAAATCTAAATCGCTAGATGCGACAATAGTAGGAAGCCTATTTATTGAAGAAGGTGGATCCTACTATAACAGGTTCTTTTCTACATCTCCTGATGGTACGGAAGTGTCCTATAATAAGAAGCACTTATATAGTCCTGGAGGCGAAGCAGAACAAGTAACCCCAGGTGATAAATACGGTGGATATAAACATGGAGATTTCAGTGTTCTACCTCGGATATGCTATGATCTCAGATTTCCTGTCTGGAATAGAAGCCTAGATACGGACCTTATGATTTTCGTAGCAAGCTGGCCCCATATGCGGATAGATGCATGGACAACCTTACTAAAAGCGAGGGCTATAGAAAATCAATGTTATGTAATAGGGGTCAACCGTGTAGGTTACGATGGCAACGGCATCTTACACAATGGCATGTCTGCTTGTATAGATCCCAGCGGAACCTATATTATACAACCTACAGATAAGAGTGGCACACTGCAATGTGAAATATCCCATCAGAGGATTATGCGATTCCGTAATAAATTACCTTTTTACAAGGACAGTGATCGATTTAATCTGATTTAATCTACTGTGTTTTTTAACCATTGCTTAACTTTACCTTATGCAATCATTACAAGGCTCCTCTTGTTGTTAAGAATAGTAATACGATTAAGCTATGAAGAAAGTTATGATGTTATGTACCGTATTGTTATTTCTCGGAATAACCATCCAGGCTCAAGATAGACCAGATCCTGAAGCAAGAAAAATTTTAAAAGACCTGAAGGAAGTATACGATGGATATTCCTCTTTGGCGGTGGACTTTGACTTGACACTTGATCTACGGGACCAAGAAACGGAAGTACAGAAAGGCTCTCTGATACAACAAGGAGACAGTTATAAAGTAGATGTAGCAGAACAAGTCATCTACTGTAATGGAGATGCCATATGGTTGCACTTAACAGATAACAACGAAGTCCAGATTAACGATATAACAGAGGACGATGAAACCGATTTCCTTTCTCCTAAAGACATGCTCAAGATCTACGATAGCAACGATTTTTATTACGCGATAACAGAGGATAAAAAGGTAAAAGGCAATAGGCTAGTCACCATTGAATTCAAGCCACTTGACACGGATTCAGAATACAGTAAAATGAAGCTCTTCGTAGATGCTTCTTTCAGGACGATGAAGAAAATGGAAGTCTTTCAGAAAGACGGTAACAATTTCATCCTTGACATCAAGAAGATTACGCCTAACAAGAAATACAACAAGGATGTGTTTACATTCGATGCAAGCAAATATCCTGGCATCTATATTGAAGACTTGAGGCTCTAGTGGAGGAATTTTTAGAAACGATAGAAGACGAAAACTTAAGAGAATTGATTCTCTTTCTTGATAGATTCATAATGAGCTATGATGAAAAAATCACTCGAACCATGAGGTTTAAAGTTCCGTTTTACGATTACAACAACTGGTTCTGCTACCTTAATCCAGTTCAGAAATACACCAAGGTCGAGTGGGTTTTTATGCAAGGAAAAGAGATGGAAGACCTTGCTGGTGTATTGCAAGGAAAAGGAAGAAAACTTGTAAAAGGAATAACCATGTCCCCAGATGAAGACCTTGACGTCGAGCTATTAAAGAATTTACTTGCGGACGCTATTGTAATTCAGAAAAGAAAGACTAGCTCATAACCATATCCTTAATAGCTTCTAACAAGGAATCAATATACATGCGATCATTAGAAACACGCACAACTTTATTCTGTCCTCCTAGTCTCCCTGATTTCTCATAAAATCTTCTGAATCCACCAGGAGGTACAACATATATTTTCAAGGGCTGGATCACGTATCCTTCTATCAACTCTTTATAGTGAAAATTGATCCGCATCATCTCCTTATTCAGTATGTTACGAAACGAATTTATGTCCTCGGGTTTTCTTGAAAATTCTATAAACCATTCATGATAAGGTTTTATACCTTGCCCAGGATCTACACAGGGTGCCACTGAATACTCTACCACTTCTGCAGGTGATTTTTCTAGTGCAGCTTTTAACCCTAGATCAACATCTTGACCGATGATATGCTCTCCGAATGCGGATAAAAAATGCGAAACCCGACCTACAATTTTTAGTCGATACGGATTCCGTGTGGAAAATCGAACTACATCCCCTATCATGGAACACCACAACCCAGCATTGTTACTGAGAACAATTGCATAATCTTGATCAAGTTCTATTTCTGCTATTGAATATCGATCCGGGTTTTCACTTCTTACTTGATCAATGGGAATAAATTCATAGAATACACCTGCATTTGCGTTAAGCGATAAATCATCTCTATTCTCATCATCCTGAAACCCTATAAATCCTTCAGTACTGGGATAGGTTTCTAACCACTTTACCTTGTTGCTCCCTATTAAGTTATCTAATCGTTTCTTGTATGGCGTTATGTCCACACCTCCGTGTATTATAAGTCGCAATTGTGGAAAAACATCCGCAACCTTCTCTCTTCCTGAAAGTCGCAGAACTTCTTCTAAAAACATCATCATCCAAGGTGGAATGCCCGATATCATCCGTACATCCTTAGACAGAGATTCTTGTGCGATCGACTCTACCTTGTACCGCCATTCTTCTATACAATTTATCTCATAAGATGGCAACTGATTTCGCCTCAGCCAGGCGGGTATCTCGTGATTAACAATACCAGACAACCTTCCTGAAGGATAGTTACCCACTTGCCCTAGAATAGGAGAACCGGACATAAATAGTAAGTCACCATCGAACATGTCCATCATACCATACTTATAGCAATAATGAAAACTGGCGTTGCGGGCAGAATTAAAATGATAAGGCATACTTTCTCTAGTAAGCGGAATATATTTTATCCCAGATGTAGTGCCCGAAGTACCGATTACATACTTAGGTGTCCCCGGCCACAAGACACTATTTTCTCCCTGTAACATCCTTTCTATGTAGGGCCTCAATGCTTCGTACTCACGCACCGGAACCGCTTTCTTATAATCTTCATAGCAAGTAACCTTATCCAGCCCATGGTCCTTCCCAAATCCTGTTGCACGACCACTTCTGACATTTTTCATAAGCCACTTTTCTTGCATCGATTCACAGTGAATCATATCCCGGTTAACTCTATGGAAGAGGTACTTTCCATACGGTTTCAGAACCTTAGATTTCAGTCTAGACAACATCAATATGTGTGCTTAAGCCATTACGCAATACTTTAAATATAGAAGATTTCTTTAGTTTATCATAGAGACAATTAACCGGCCATATTATATATGAAGATAAGATTGCAATGGGCTGGCAAGATTTCTATCATTGCTTAGTCTAGGGACTTTATTCTGACCTCCTAGCTTCCCTATGGACTTCATGTAACTTCTGAATGCTCCTTTTTCTAAAGGTGCGATTTTAAGTGGTTGTAATATCTTCCCATCGATAAGATCTCTATAATATATATTCTGGCGGACCATAGCATCGTCTAGCTCGCTGGCAAATGCATGTATGTCATCGGGAAATCCATCGAATTCTATAAACCACTCATGGTAAGGAAGAACGTCCTGAGGAGTCTGAACTTGTGGCGCAACCGTAAATTCTACAACCTTGACTTGGTTTCTAGCAGAAACTTCTAGCATTGCAGATTCAACTTCCTTGCCTATTACGTGTTCTCCGAAAGCAGATATAAAGTGCTTAACGCGACCAGAAACCACTACCTTATACGGATCCAACGAAACGAAGCGAACCATATCTCCGATGTTGTAGGCCCACAGTCCTGCATTACTAGAAATCAATATAGCATAGTCTACATCTATTTCTACTTCTTCCAGTCCCAAGCGTGTAGGCTTTTCATTCCATATTTCCTGGGCAGGAACAAATTCATAAAACATTCCCGCATCTGTATTCAGTAAAAGCCCAGGGTCTCCTAACCTATCTTGAAATGCTATAAAGCCTTCTGATGCTGGATATGTTTCTATAGAATCTATTTTCTTTCCGATCAGTTCTTCGAGTTTCTGCTTGTACGGAGAATAGTTTACCCCACCGTACATAAAGAGAGAGAAATTAGGAAATACTTCCAGGACTGTTGATTTTCCAGTTCTTATAAGCAATTGCTCATAATACATCTGTACCCATGGTGGAATTCCACTGATCAACCTCATATCGTGTTGAAGGGTTTCATCGAGGATTTTCTGCAGCTTAGGTTCCCAATCTTCAATACAATTGGTATCATAGGATGGCAATTGATTGCCCTTAACCCATGACGGAACTTCATGATTAACGATGCCCGATAACCGGCCCATATCAACCCCTGCTTTTTTCGTTAGTTCTGGAGAACCCGATAAAAAAATCATCTTCCCATCGAATATTCCTGCATTCCCAGATTGATGGACATAGTTCATCATCGCACCTCTCGCTGCAGATATATGTGATGGCATAGAATGATGGGTGATAGGAATATACTTAAC
>CAZFJO010000263.1:2274-5482 GCA_964518915.1 uncultured Saprospiraceae bacterium | reverse complement strand
TCAAGCAAGTACCTGGACCTGCTCCGTCAAAGTTTACAGCCGAAGGCATCGGCGGCAATCCTAAAATATAACCTTCATCATCTGTTACAATCCACTGGAAGTTTTCTCCTTGTGAACCATCAACAGTAATAGATCCTTCTGGGATCATATCAGCTTCATCATCACCTACTGTAAATTCGAATGGTCCGCCTGCAAGTGTTCCGGGACTTCCTCCCAATCTTGATACTGCTATAGAATTAGATAAGTCAAAACAGCCTGCAAGTTCATTTACATTGGACCCACCAGAAAGACCCATAAGTCCTTCAGAATATGAGATATGATAAATTAAGCACAATCCAGGTCCAGCTCCTTCTAAATCGAATGGAGGAGAAGGTGGCAAGGCTAGAATGCTTCCGTCAGCATCTGTAATGATCCAACCTGATAATGGTCCTTCTTGATCTGAAAGATTTACATCAAATGCATCACTTATGCCATCGCCTGCGCATATGGAGATCTGAGTCTCACCGTCAGCTGTGGTCAGTAATCCACCAGAGTTATTAGATTCTACTCTATTAATAATAACAGGATTAGAATACTCGAACCACCCAGTAGTCTGGTCAATATTATTACCTACTCTCAGAGGATCAATGAGATCCTTGATTGAAAGGTTATAAATATAACAGATCCCCGTTCCTGCTCCATTTAAGTCAAATGGGCCCTCGTGATCTGGTAGTGCTAGTATCGTTCCGTCTTCATCAGTAATAATATACTGAAATCTCACTCCCTTGTTACCTGTTAATATCAGGTCAAGCGGGTCTGCGTTATCGTCTATACAGATGGTTGTTTCTGTTGTTCCATCTTCAAAGGTAAGTTCACCACCTACCACAGCAAAGGCTGGGCCATTGGCTTTACTCATTGAAAAGACGATCATAAATAAGCTAAAAAGTATATATCTTTTCATACTCTAAATGATTGTAGGTTTTAAATTGATTAATGATGAATCAAATGTCCCCATCAATTATCACAGAAGTATCACAGCCGTATATACTTTCTATCAAAAACTCTTAAGGAAAAGTTAAGGAATGGGTATATTTTCTTAAAATTGTTATGAGATCCATAAAAACCCTTAGTAGAAAAGGATTAAGGCACGGTTTTAGGACTCTTTTATAGTTTCTAAACACTGCTTCTGAAAAGGACGTTTTACAATCAACCACAGAAGGCCGATAATTCCGAAGAGCATCAACATAAATAACCATATGTTATCAGACGCCCATTTTAGGTTTTCTAAAAGCAGATCAGAACAATGATAGGCCATTCCACCAAGTAAGGATGTCCAGATGGCTACAGATATTGCACTTAGTATCCCGAATTTCAAATATCCTACTTTCTTCAGTCCCGACATTACCAGGAGGATGGTCGTAAATCCGAAAAACAATTTATAGAAAATCAATATCAGCTCAGGGTAATTGTTATACCAACTGGAAGCTTTATCTATTTTTTTATTCAAGCTGGGTCTTCGAGCAAGTAATTGTTGGCCTTTGGTGCGGGCCACAAGAAACTTGAACCAATCAGCAACCCATGCTCCTAGCCAAGCAAAGAACATAGCGACCCAAAAGTTGTAATAACCGGATTGTGCTCCTACGACAGAAGTAACTAAGGATACTTCTCCTTCCATCATCACACCGACGAATGTAGCTAGATATCCGCAAGATTCTAAAAATGATTCAATCCAGTTTTCCATATAAGTGCAATTATACGGGTGTTTTCTAAAAATAGAATTAAACTACAGATATTAAATCCGTCTAGGAGTAGTAAATGCTGTTTTACAACCGAAGATCGGATCAAGAAGATCTTTAAGTTAGATCAGTATAGAAATTAGGTTGCATTCATTAGAATGAAATCCCTCGCATTATGCCCTGTCCATTTTCTTTTTAAAGAAGAATGATTATTTTTATTTAAAACTGAGCATATATGTCGATAGCAATATTGTTGTTTCTAATCATAGTCTTATTTGCATCGATGCTTAGTATCTTGGGTGAGATTTTAGTAACAAGAAAGTGTCCTGACCCAGAATTATTGAAAAAAGTGGTCCTCGGTAGAGCGAGGAATAGGCCACGTGAAAAGATGATCGTAGAAAAACATCTAGGTAGATGTGAAAAATGTCGATCGAAAGTAGACGCAATAGTATCTGGTAAAGAGTTACCGTAGTACTTGTCTGAATGTTTTTTAAGTCCCCTCAGCAGAATAATGAATTGAATCAAATTGCCAAACTTACTTTTTAAACCATGAAGTCATTTATACTTATTTTAATAGGCTTAGTGTTACTCAATCTAACTCAAGAAGTAGATTGTCACAGAAAATCTCCCTTCGGAAAGAAAGAAATATGCCTCCCTACAATTGATGGATACCAAGAGTGTTATCTAGAAGCTCCGATTACAGAGATGGCTGACGCAACTGAAGTCCCTACGAATAGAGTGCTGGGTTATTACCTAGATACCATGACTTATAACCGCAAATCAGAACTGGGTACATTTCAGTTTGACAATTATTTTAAGATCTATGGTACTTTAGATGTTCAAGATTATGAAGCCCAGGAAGGTGAGATGGATCAAATTTTCGCTGCTGTAAAAGAAAGTTTTGTTCCAGGAATGTGGGAAGAAACTAAAGGTTTAATAGATGAGAAAGGACTGGGTGTGCAGGTAGGACAGCCAGTATTGCTGGAAGATTATAGATTTTCAGATCAATCATTTACTTGTGTCGCTCTCATTTCTTATTCTACACCTGAAATACCCGATGTAACCATGGCTATGACTGTTAATGGCCTCTTATTGCATAATAGGATAGTATGGATGGCTTATTATTTGATGTATGAAAATGCAGATACCTTGATAGAACTTAAAAACAATTCTAATATTCTTATCGATGAGATTCTCAAGGCGAACATGTGATTCGCGATCAAGATATTCATAGTCTCATAGATATGTTTTTCAATTATTGAATTAAGCAATTGGCTTGAATAAAGAATGGCCAGAAGGAAATAAATTCCTGCCTGGCCACTAAAACCATCACGTTTTATCTTAAGATGGTATCCGAATTACAAATTCTGAGTCAACCATTTTTTTTCTTGGTCACTTTAGTCTTGGTCTTTTTTGTCTTCTTGACCTTTCCATTAGTGCCATTGACTTTAGTCGTTTTTGACTTACTAACTGTGGCTTTTTTGTTTTTCCCT
>CAZFJO010000263.1:0-2174 GCA_964518915.1 uncultured Saprospiraceae bacterium | reverse complement strand
TACTGCGACTTACTCTTCTCACGGAGATAGGTCTGTAATACGTTCTGAAAGGGCTCCACCCTGTATAGAAACTTCTCCATGGTCTCGCTCTGAAAGGGCTCCACCATCTAGGATATACCTGCCATCTATATGGAGAAACATAGAGACGATAATTGGGTCTATATATGTATCGCACAGATGGCCAGAACCAGACATTGACTACAACACGTATTCTTTCTATGGTGCCATCTGGTCCTCTACCTGTAGAACTTCCTTCTACTTGATAAGGCTCTATAAGTTTTTCACTACCGTATACGTCTTCATTTCCTACGATCTGTAGGATTGCGTTTTCATCGCCCGTCTTTTCGATTTCTATGGTTGCTATGTCTTGGTTTTCATTGTCGCCTAGGGGCACTTGTAAGACAATTACGTGGGTATGCCCATCTATATGATCTTCGATACGTACGTAATCTATCTCCCCGTTTTGATCTAGATCTAGGTTGTTGACTAAGTTGTTTTCTTCGTTGATTTTTTTCTCGAAATCTTCGAGCGTTTCAGATCCTTTGAATAAATCTAGAGCAGCCTCTAAGCTGAAGTGGTCTCCATCGTATCCCGTACTGTCTATCGTTGTCTGACCGATTAAACCTAGGTAACTAAATGTGAAAAGCAATGTGCTGAGTAAGGTTTTTTTGAAGTGTTTCATGGCGATGATTTTTTTATGTTTTAAATGTGTTTCTACTATAGTAAGGAGTGATCTTCGTTTTTGTACTCAAGTATTTTTGTTTTTTTTATTTCGGCATCAAAAATTCTACCATTGTAGTGATTTTAGAAGCTGCTAATTTCTTATTGCAGCTAGCATTTATGTTATGGATAAATCATTCCTTTACATAGGTTCAAGAACTTATATTTTAGTGATTGCTGTTCCACCCGAAGGGGTGAATCTGACTGTTCAATTTAAAAAGAAGGGGTCTGGTTATGAACCCTATTTATAAGTAAGAGAGTACAGTTTATTTTTTGCTACTATATAAAACATCTAGTAGATTGTCGATGTGTTCTTTTTCGACATACGTCTGACCGATGACCACCCTGATGACATAACTACCATTGATCTTGGTGTGAGAGAGAAAAGCTTTTCCAGAAGCATTGACGTCATCAAGGAAACGCTTGTTTCTAGCATTGGTTTCTTCTAAGGTTTCACCATCAATGGGCTTGAGGCAGAAGCAACAGAAATTGATCTTAGGCTTTCCGACGATTTCCATATGGCTCGATTTCTTGATTTCAGCTACGAAGTATTCTGAAAGTTGGATGTGTTTTCTGAGTTTGCTTCTGATTCCATTTATGCCATAAGACCGGATTACGAACCAAAGTTTCAGCGCCCTGAATCTTCTCCCGAGAGGAATTCCCCAATCCCTGTAATCCTTGACTGTACCCCGAGTACCGGTCTTAAGATACTCTGGTAGAATTTCATACGTCTTAATTAATTCCTCTTTCTCTCTGACGAAAAGAACAGAACAATCAAAGTTAGTAAACATCCACTTGTGAGGATTAAAAACCATACTGTCTGCCTCTTCTATGCCGTCTAGTATAGATCTATGTTCAGGTAGAATAGCTGCCGTACCTAGATAGGCAGCATCTATGTGGTGCCATATGTTATACTTGCGAGCGATTGTGGAGATGGATTTCACATCATCTATGGCGAGCCTTCCGGTTGTCCCTACACCAGAAATTATGCAGGTGGGTCTATATCCATTATCTATATCATCTTCTATCTGCTTGCGCAAATGTTCCGTATCCATAGAACCGTCTTCCTTAGTATCTATCTTGATTAAGTTGTTTCTTCCGATGCCGCAGATGGCCACTGCCTTATCTATAGAAGAATGAATCTCCTTACTTGTGTATACACGTAAGCCAGGAGGAACGCCTTCCCAGTTGGATTTATAATCGGTGATTTTTTCTCGCGCTACAATCAGTGCGGCCAGGGTTGCAGTAGAAGCTGTATCCTGAATAACCCCATCCATATGATCTGGGATGGACATCATTTTTTTAAACCATTCCATCATTCTTTCTTCCAGTTCTGCTGCAGCCGGAGAAGTCTCCCAGATCATACATTGTGCCCCGATGGCAGAAGTAATGAATTCTGCATATACACTTTCGACAGAACTGTTAGCAGGGAAGTAAGCATGAAAATTAGGGTG
>CAZFJO010000262.1:3704-5483 GCA_964518915.1 uncultured Saprospiraceae bacterium | reverse complement strand
TGACCTTGTAGGTTGTTTCAGTATTTCTAATTCTGTAACTGTTGTCAGAACTGAAGCTGGCGCTAATGTTAGTGGTGGCACACTTGAAGGTGGTCCATTTGACTTCTGTGTAGGTGACGGTGAAGCAGATATGCTTGAAGCAGGTAGCATTACCCTTTCTGGGAATACTGGAACCAATAGCCAGTGGGTTGTAACTGATGAAATAGGAACTATCCTAGGTCTTCCAGATATGCCTTCTGATGTAAACTTCGATGGTGCTGGAAACGGTACTTGTTTCATATGGAATCTATCTTATGAAGATGGATTAACAGGATTGGATCCGATGAGTAATGTTGATGGCTTGGTTGGTGAATTCGAATTCTCTAACTCTATTGCGGTCGTAAGAACACAATCAACTGGAGGCACCCTTACAGGTGGTCCATTTGAGTTCTGTGCAGGAGACGGAGAAGCAGACATGATTGAAGCAGGTAGCATTACGCTTGAAGGAAATGTAGGACAGAACAATAGCTGGGTTGTTACCGATGAAAGTGGTACCATCCTAGGATTACCGGCTATGCCTTCTGAAGTTAATTTTGACGGAGCTGGACCAGGAACTTGTTTCATCTGGAACATTGCTTATGCAGATGGTCTAGTAGGACTAGAAGGAATGGCTAATGTAGCTGACCTTGAAGGTTGTTACAATCTTTCTAATTCAATAACTGTAGTGCGTCTATCCGGTGATGATTGTACACCTGCAGGTGTTGCGGAAATCGTAATTTCTGAAATCATCGGTGACAATAAAGTTACCTTGAAAAACATAGGAGATGCATCTCAGGATGTATCAAGCTGGTGGTTATGTGATCGCCCTGCTTATGATCAGATAGGTGACCTTACCTTAGATTGTGGTACTAGCTTCTTGCTAGAACCTGGAGAATCTATCACAGTTACTACAGCTGCAATTTCTGTAGATGGAGCGGATGGAGAGATGGGATTATACACTAGCCAGTCATTCGGTTCCAACACTGCCATAGTTGATTATGTTGAGTGGGGTTCAGGAGGACACGGAAGATCTTCAGTAGCTGTATCAGCAATGATATGGACAGCAGGTGATTTCGTAGATGCATGGGATGATTCGAGAGCATTGCTTTTCGATGGCGAAGGAAATAGTTCCACAGATTGGACAGAAGGAGATGAAGCTACTTGCGGTTCTGGTGCTCAGAGAGAAAATGAAATTAACTTTTCAGCATTCCCTAATCCAGTTCCAAATATGCTTAACATAGAAATAAAAGAGGTTGGGCAAGCAACTTATACAGCAACTATTTTTGATTCATTTGGAAAAATGATCAAAGCACCTTTCGTTCTTAATAGTGAAGAAAGAGAAGAAATGGAAGTAAGTTCACTTAGTCCAGGTCTTTACTTTATCAAAGTTACTGACGGAAGAAGAGTTACCTATAAGCAACTTGTGAAGCAGTAGGAAATTATATATCTTTTAAGTGTTATATATTTTCAAGGGGTTGGATAATTATCCAGCCCCTTGTTTTTTTTGATAATAAAACACATCGTTTTAAATCCAACTGAAGCGACCTTAGATTAGAACATTCAATAAATCTTATATAATCCAGTCTTTACCCTATCACTGAACATTCATACCTGAGGAAAAGATTAAGGAAAAATCAATCGATTAAACTTCTTGGTATAAGGCAATTTAAAATGCAATTCACGTTGTGTAATAGGATGTATAAATTTTAGTTCCGACGCCATCAAGTGCAACCCTCTCTTAAGGACATTCCATTCTTTCTT
>CAZFJO010000262.1:1913-3604 GCA_964518915.1 uncultured Saprospiraceae bacterium | reverse complement strand
TTGAAAACAATAATCTGAGCACCGGACGGGTTTATCTATGACTCCTACCCTGTGAGTAAAATCCATTCACTACGTCATTATTCCCTCAGGGCTGACCCAAGTAAATAACTGGCGCTTGGTTTCGATCACCATTCTATCTGTTACACGCTGCAATCTATCTGGTAATTTGCAGAGATAATCTCTTGCCTTCTCAGCAGCGTCATCCAGTTCTGTAATGTTAGGTAGATCCCATCCTTCTATGAGCCTCCTCAGAATATTAATATAATCTTGCGCTGTATACACACCGAGACGCTGAGCCGCATTGGCAAATTCTACATACGTGTTCTCCATATGCTCGCCTGTCTGCTTTATCAACTGCGCAGGCATAACAATCTTTTTCTTCATCATGTCAGCGAATGCCAGCATCATTTCAGAAGGATCGTACTTAAAGATTTCATTGACGAATTCTTTATACGCCAGATGATGTCTCATCTCATCTCCTGCTATGATCTTGCACATCTTACTGAGTAAGACATTGCCTTTATCTGCTGCCAGCTTCCCTACCCTTTTATGAGAAATATTAGTCGCTAGTTCTTGAAAAGCAGTATAGACGAAATTCTTATACGGATCTCTATCCGTCCCTGGATCGAATCCATCGTTGAGTAAATATTGAGTTGTAATCTCTACCTCTCTCATATTCACCCTACCTGACAGATAAAGGTATTTATTAAGTACATCACCATGTCTGTTTTCTTCTCCCGTCCAGTTTCTTATCCACTTAGCCCATGGAGAACCTTCTTTCTGGTTTATTCCTTCTACGTCCATCAGCCATGATTCATAAGTCGGAAGTGCTTCTTCAGTCACCGTATCTCCTACAAGTACAACCCAGAAGTCATAAGGCAGCTCTTTAGAAACTTCTCTGAGTTCATGGACTTCATCCATGAAAGTATCTTGTCTACTATCAGGAAGAAAATCACTTGGTTGCCAGATTTTTTCTACTGGAATCAGGTATTTATCTATGAAGGAATCAACAGATTTCTCCATGGTTTTCATTACCTCTAAACGTATATTATGAAGGGACATGTGCACTTATTTACGTAATAAAACTCCCATTCAAGGGATTTTAGTAAACACAATAATACCAACTTTAATTTATACTTACAGTACAATAAAATATAAAGGAATGTTACCTTAGGATTATATGTCAGAAAAGCACCTAATTTATTCGGTATTATGGCTTTGGTTTTTTGTAATTTCCACGAGCTGTAACCACATATCTGAAGAGACCCTTGCTGTAGAAAACAGCCCTTATATTTTGGTTTTAGGCACCGCTCAGGACGCTGGATATCCACAAGCTGCTTGTCAGAAGTCTTGTTGTGTATCGCTTTACGCAAATGGGCAGCTGGGTGATTACGTTTCCTCCATTGCTATCATTGACCCCATATCTGAGAGTTACTTTATCATAGACGCTACTCCGGACTTCAAGCATCAATTGCATAAGGTCCAGAATAAGATAGGAACGGAACATTTGCCGAAAGGCATATTCCTTACACACGCACATATCGGACACTATACAGGTTTAATGGATTTAGGTAGAGAAGTTATCGGAGCTGATTCTATTCCTGTTCATGGCATGCCTAGGATGAATGCGTTCTTAACTGAAAATGGTCCATGGTCACAGTTGGTATCATTAGGCAATATTAAACTAGAAA
>CAZFJO010000262.1:0-1813 GCA_964518915.1 uncultured Saprospiraceae bacterium | reverse complement strand
CACTTCATCCATCTCAACCATACCAATCCCCTCTTGTGGGACGAAGCTGTAAAAGAAGAAACTAAAAACAGCGGATACAATATTGCCTATACAGATCAAATAATACCATTATGAGTCTGACTAAAACTATTCTAATCATCCTTTTATCGGTGTCAGCGTCCCATCTTTTTTCTCAAGACTTCCTGTCTCAATATCGTCAAGCCTTACTATCCGACACACCTATAGACGCCGATCTCAGGCAGTTGTGTGATGAAATAGGAGGCCGTGTTACAGGTTCACCTGAAAACGAAGCAGCAGTGGAATGGGCATTGAAAAAATTCTCAGAAGCTGGAATAACAAAAGTATGGAAGCAAGCATTCGAGATGCCTACTAAATGGATTGAATCAGCTTGTAAAATGGAAATCAGACCAGCATCAGGACCAGCGTTCTCAACCCTTGCAGTTTCTAAATACAAGACACCCTCTGGAATAACCGAGAACGAAGTAATATGGGTAGAAAATATCCTAGAACATTCAGGGGATTCAGTAGAAGGAAAGATCATGATGGTTCCTATGGAATTATGTCTGGATATCAACGGATTATTTCAAGAATATACACAAGCGGCACACGTTGAGATATTCGCTAGAGAACATGGCGCAAGCGGCATCATCTTTATGTCGAGTAGACCTCAGAAATTGTTGTATCGATTTATAGGAATGAAAACTTCAGAAAATGACTTGCCACAATGGATAATGGCAAGAGAAGATGCGAAGCGGTGTCAGCGACTTTTTCAGAATGGTCATAAATTGAATGCTAAAATTGAAACGCAAGCTACCCATGGAGGATCTTTTACCTCGCATAATGTGATTGCAGAAATTACAGGCAGTGAAAAACCCGAAGAAGTTATCGTGATCGGTGCCCATCTAGACTCATGGGCTCTAGGGACTGGTGCTAATGATAACGGCTGTAACGTATCCATGATGATTGACCTTGCTCGACAGATGGTAAAACTAGGTATCCAACCAAAGCGTACCATCCGATTCGCGTTGTGGAACGGAGAAGAGCAAGGATACTTTGGTTCATGGGCGTATACCCAGATATATGAAAAAGAACTAGATCAAACTGTACTTGCTACTTCGATTGATATAGGTTCTGGAAAAATCATAGGTTTTTTCACCAACGGTAGAGGGGATCTTGTAGACCAGATAGACTCTCTTCTTATACCGGTTTCTGACCTAGGTCCTTTCCAACAATTAAACGTCCCGATTGTGGGAACAGACAACTTCGACTTTATGCTAGAAGGCATCCCTAATCTTGTCGGAAGCCACCGACCGGCTACTTATGGAATCAATTACCACGCAGCATCAGACACTTACGATAAGGTTGATATTTCTTCATTAAAACAGAATGCTGCCATAGTAGGGACTGTAATTCTAGGATATGCTAATAGTCATATGAAATTGAAAAGACAAACCAGAGAAGAAATTTCAGCTCTGTTTTCAGAACACAATTTAGAATTTACCATGAGGATGTTTAATGTATGGGAATCCTGGATCAGTGGGGCTAGAGGAAGAAAATAGCTGATCGGGAATGAGGATTAAAACTCCAACATCCTTATACAGTTAGACAAAAATTTTCATATTTGTGGCTGAATGAAAAATGCTGCAGCCAATTCCACCAAGCGTCACAAGATCACTCGCTCCCTGCGATTGTTCAGAAAGATACACCGTACTACCGGCATTTTTCTATTTCTCGTTATGATGCTGGTAGGAGCTACTGGTTTACTTTTGGGTTGGAAAAAAAATTCATTTGGTAAGATCCATCCTAGCACCTA
>CAZFJO010000261.1:0-5487 GCA_964518915.1 uncultured Saprospiraceae bacterium | reverse complement strand
ATGTTAGCTGTCTGATCAGCAGGAGTACCCTCTTCATAATCTTTATTGAACCCAGCAGTAACGTAAGGTATTACTGTAACCTTAGAACCGGATGATGTTAATTCTTCTTCCCACTCCATCGTACCCATATACCCTAGAGAAAAAATCCACTGATTCCTCGGTATCTGCATCCAAGTTGACCGCTCATTAGTCTGCATATCGAACCGATAGGAATTAAACCTCCATTCCTTAGAGCCCGCATTAAACCGCAATGACGAAAAAGGAATCGCGACTTCAGCAACCCATGACTTATCGTGGACCACCGTTTCAACAGACCAGACGTTATCCCAGCTGGTACTGAAACCACCGATAATGGTACCCCCTCCTGAAATCAATCCTTCCCTCTTAACACCATATGGATTTATTCCAAAGAAAAAAGCATTAGCGCCATCGTTAAACGGATCAAAAAGCAAGGTAATATTATCATTCCCTCCTGCTCTGTAATCTCTCCTAAGAGATGGAACAACATAGTCATCGCCTTCTGAATGACATATTATGCCTAAATAGAGGTAATTCTCATCATAAGCCATTTTAATCTCCGTAGGAGCTATAGCATGGATTGAGTCCGTAGGAAAATACTGCCAGAACTCATCAGCCGCATCAGCAGAAGCCCACACTTCCTCATCCAGAGAACCGTCTATCTTGATTTCAGTACTAATTTTATTAATCTTTATAGAACGATGGCTAGACTCTTGAGATGAGATAGAACCTGACCACAACAGCATATACAGAATAGCTGTGATCATAAAAGCTCGGGAATGATCTAAACTGATTTTCATATCAACAATTGCTACAAAGCTAAGTCTAAGAATCAACATCACAGATCAATAAACTGTCAATCATAGAGATTAAGACAACTTTAACGAATAGCTGTTACATGGATAAGCATCAATGTGTCCTACAAGGACTTTCTGGTCTTATTAAGAATGTCTGTAACTCTCGCCTTATAAGTCTGTCCGACAGGGATCTTATATGAGTCTATGTAGATTGTATTGTTCTGGACCATGTCTATTTTAGAAAGAGAAACTACATATGACTTATGGACTTGTATAAATCTGTTTGCCGGAAATAAATCTAAGTATGTTCCTAATTTCTCTAAAGTTGTAATCGTTCTATTCTTAGTTACAACTTTATTATAGTTTCCATACCCTTCTATAAATAGGATTTCATCTATAGAAACCTGGTAGTGTTTTTTTCCTTCCTTTAAAAAAATCTGTTCTTCTTGATTCTTATCGTTTATAACTTCAATTTCTTTCTCCTTCTTAAGTTTATTTATCGCTTTTAGAAAACGCTGCAGATTAAATGGTTTAAGTAAGTAATCAACCACATCTAAATCATAACTCTCGACAGCATAGTTATGATATGCAGTGGTGACTATCACTTCAGGAGGATTTTTCAATGACTTTAATAATTCAAATCCACTTACCTTCGGCATATTGATATCTAGAAATATAAGATCCACGGTTTCTTGATTCAATACCTCTATTGCATCGAATGCATTGTAACAATTTTTTATCAGACAGAAATTAGATAATTGACTACAATAATCTTCTATTATCTCATGTGCAATTGTCTCATCATCTACAATAAGATATTTAGTCATAACTTTAATTTTAAGTGCGTATTGAAAACATTGTTTCGTTTCTCAACTTTTAATTCATGTCTGGCTGGATATAAAATATTAAGTCTCTTAGAAAGATTAGCAAGGCCGACTCCACTTTCTTGTGTTGAGTATTCTTCTTCATAATTATTCTCCACTCTAAATACCAATTCTCTTTCTTTAGCCTCTATGCTTATATGGACATAAGATTTATCTACCAGTTTCTCTACACCATGTTTAAAAGCATTTTCTACAAGAATAATAAACAAGAGGGGATGAATTTCAATGTCAGGATTATCAACCTCTTTCTGAAACCCAATCTGTATATCCTTATGGTATCTCATTCTATTAAGTTCAAGAAAATTTTCTAGATATTCAATCTCCTTAGAGATCGGAACTTTTCCATGATCGCTGCCATAAATAGAATACCTCATTAAATCGGACAGCTTAATCACGAATTCTTGTGCTCTTTCTTGATCCTTCTTTATTAAACCATAAAGGGTATTAAGTGTATTGAAAAAAAAATGCGGGCTGACTTGGTTCTTTAAGTGAAGCAAGTCAGCATTGATTTTATCATTCTTTAACGCAGCAATTTCTTTCCACTTACCCACTATCCAATCTATAACCAGAAAAGTAAGATTTAAAATAAACAGACTTCGAAAAACATTAAAATACACTTCATCAACTCCATAAGTACGTTGCTCCAGTTTATCCTTATAATAAATCATGCCTATCGTGCTCAAGGCAAATATCACCCCTCCTATAAGAACCTTCCTGTACTTTTTTATTGAAATCATTCCTTGTAAAAATACGAATATCTATCCTGAAAAAAATAATCTTGATGAACACACCGGAATCATGTACCAACTTATTTTATTTCATTGCAACCCAGATACAAACGATTAATTAATCATCTCATACTTATGGAACTATGGTTTATCAATCGTATTCTAAAAGACCATTAAAATCGATCATCATTGTTTAAAAAAACAATGAAAACATCTAAAATCATTTTTCTATTCTGTCTTAAAGTACTTCTTATAGGAAAAGTTCTTAGTCAATCTGATCCATCCATAGTTGCTAAGAAAGAAACCCTTGAGTCCACCATTCCTACTCTTATGGAAAAATATAAGGTGCCAGGAATAGCTGTTTCTATGATTGAAAACGGAAGATCTATTGGCCATACTTTTTACGGAGTAGCAGACATCAATGGTCAGGAAAAAATTACCTCGAGCACAGGTTTTAATGTAGGGTCTATTTCTAAAGTTTTTACGGCTGTAAGTATTCTATCCCTCGTCGAAGGAGGTGACATAGACCTTGATTCACCCGTAGAGAAATACCTGACTAGATGGAAAATTCCATCTTCTACATATGACCACAATAGAGTCACAATTCGATCCTTGCTTAACCACACAGCGGGAATTTCAATCCATGGTTATCCTGGATTTATAGACAAAGACTCTTTACCATCCCTTGAAGAATCTTTAGACGGAAACAACGGACCGGCTAGAGAAAATGAAAAAGCAGAAATAATCATCGAACCACAATCTCAATTCAAGTATTCAGGAGGAGGATACACCCTCTTACAGTTGGTAATAGAGGAAGTCACAGGAGGTTCCTTCGAATCTTATATGCAAGAAAAAATATTCACCCCATTAAACATGAATGCTACCACCTTTGAAATTACGCAACAAGTCTTATCGTCATCTGCCACCCCTCACGACGAAAACATGCTTCCATTACCGATGGAATATTTTACTGCCAAGGCTGCCGCCGGCCTTCATACAACCTTACATGACTTTACTCTTTTCATAGAGCGTTTACTTAATAAGGATTCCGTTATCGGTCCTTCTTCTATAGATCTCATGATGACTCCTACTGAAGTTTCTGGCAACCTTTATGGGCTAGGTGTATACAACTTCAAGATGGGATCTATGGTAATGAATGGGCATGCCGGTTCTAACACAGGATGGCAATCTGCTTTCTTCATTGACTTAAAAACCAACAGTGGCTTAATAATGATGACGAATGGAGACGTAGGGGATAAAGCATTAAAACAACTACTTAGAAAATGGGCTTCAGTTCACTTTAAAAAATAGATAGACATGAGACACATAATGATATTCTGGCTAGTGGTTGTATACATTCTTTCTTCCATTTCAGACCCTCCTCTCAGACAACCTGTAGGAATACTTCCCATAGAAAAAGAAGAAAGTCTTAAGAAAATGGTAGGCCAACTATCTGGAAAACACGCCATAGCAGAAGGATATGCAATAAACAATCGGTGGGGAGAAAAAGAGAGAATAGCAACTAGAAATTACCTTAAGCATATTATAGAATCGCTAGGGCTTACTTCATTCGAGAATGCGTATAAATACAGAAATCTAAATCCAGCAATCGATTTTGTACTAAATCCTTTTTCAGGTGTCAATATATATGGTATTCTTCCTGCAAGCATTGAAACCAATGAATACATCGTCCTAGGTGCACATTATGATACCGGAAGATACAATGCACCAGGAGCTATAGATAATGCTACAGGTATGGCCCTTATATATCATGTCGTAAGAGATATGCTTGAGCTATCGCATAGGAATAAAAACATTGTACTGGTATTCTTCGATCAAGAAGAAGAGGAAAACATAGGTAGTAAAGCTTTCATCAATCTGATAAAAAAGAAAGGATGGGATATCCATTCTGTGCATTGTGTCGATATGATTGGATGGGACAGTGATCATAACCTGGATATAGAAGTTTTTTCAGCTTCAGAATCCCTCATGAATATTTATGATGAATCAGCTTCTGATGCCTCTAGTAACGTATTGAAGAAAACGCTTAAAAAAGGACAACGAGGTTCTACTGACCTCTATGAATTTTTAAACAATGGATATGATGCCATCGGCATAGGAGATTGTTACTACCATGGTGATTCTTCTCCATATAAAGATTCTAGTTTAGACACATACGATACCGTGGACTTCGACTACCTCAATCATTCCACTAAAATTATGGGAGAGGTAATTTCTTCATTACTAAAATAATATCATGAATCATTGCATATCGCTAATCAAGCGCAATAAATCTTATTTCTTTTATCTGTTTTTTACATTCGCTTTTTTCCTTTTTAAGGGAATTGAGTATGCAATTTTAAAAAACCCGTTACCCCTTGCAACCATATTCTGCGTATGTATCTTTTTTTATTATTCTATTGCATCGATGAAGGCCTTTCACAAGTTTATCACTCTCTGGACTTCACTTTTATTTCTATGGGCATCTGTAAGGATCTTACTGAGTTTGCTTCATCGTTACATCAATCCCTTAGCAGAATATCATGTAGATCATCAGTTAGGTGTAAAAGGAATCTTACTCAGTATAACTTTATTATCTATCGCTGCCTACTTGAGGAAAGATAGGAAAGAAGTGTTTAGTCTTGATTACTGATGAGATCTATTCTAGCGGTGGAAAACATTAATTTACCTACTCTTATCCTGAAAGAAAGCCCACACTTCTTCTGCCATCTCTAGATCACCATTTTGATTCCCGACAAGTAAAAGAAAACCAGCTCTGAATCTTTCTAGTATGCTAGGCTCTGTATGTCCTCCACCTACAATTTCATATAAGGCCACTTCTGTATTCTCATCCCCATTGCTATATAAGTGTTTTAAAGCTGTTGATCCATCTTCTAGATCAAGGTCCATAATAGCAGTTACAGAAGGCGTTTTAGATGTCTGGTTTCTTTCCACCCAGTAATCGATGCTTTCTTGAGTAGATAATACGGTTCCTCTTGAGGATGACATTTCGCCACCATTATACGGTAGAATTCCATCATCTGTACCATTCATAAAAAG
>CAZFJO010000260.1:4396-5494 GCA_964518915.1 uncultured Saprospiraceae bacterium | reverse complement strand
GTTTAAGTCAAGTCCTGTAAAACTGATTGTTGCTTCTGAAGAGGAAGATTCTACTCCATCTATCGATACTGTCCAACTGTATGATTCTATTATATTATCTCCTGCTTCTGCAGAAAATGTAACATCAATGGTCATGTCTTCATTACACTTATCTATACTTCCCACAATATCAACCATAGGAAGAATATCAGAAACAGAAATTGTTCTATCAAGGGAGAAAGCACATCCGTTCATATAGACTACTGAAAAATTAACCATTATCGTAGCATCATCAGCTAGTCCACTAAGTGTAACTTCATTTCCTGTAAAAGTTTCTGAATTGCCATCTATCGTAACTACCCAAGTAGTGGACTCAACAAGATCAAGTTGTTCTGATGTATTACTAAGAACAACATCTACAGTACCATCTGTATTACAAGAAGCAACTGTAGCACTAAAGTCTATATCAGGAATAAGGTCTGAAACTTTTATTTCTCTATCTTGAATAGATGAATTACATCCATTGCTGTAACTCACTTCGTAATCAACCGTGAGGATATCGTTTTCACTTAAGGTCAATTCTACGGAAGGCCCACTAAAAGACTCAGCGTCGCCTCCATTAATAGAAATAGACCATGAAAAACCTACGATGTCGTCTTGGTTTTCAGAATTATCATTTAATGTGACTGTGAATGTTCCATCTTCATTACAAGAAGAAATGGAAGCATTTATGTCAGCCATATCAATCAGATCGTCTAGATCAAATGGTTCCATAACCCTTACGGTACATCCATTCTCGAACACAACAGTAAGGTTAACATCACCTACTTCTCCTTCTATGGTTAAATCTAGAGATTCTCCGCTTCCCGCAAATGTTCCAGCATCAGTCATAACTTCCCAATTCCACTCAACCGGTTCATTATCTCCTGCTAAATCAACTACATTACTTACTAGAGTAAGAACGTTCGTATCGTCGCCACAGCTTGAAACTGATATATCAATTGACTTATCGAAATCTCGATCAAGTACCGTGACTTCCATGGTAGAAGTTGTAGAACAACCGTCAGCATCTCTGATTCCCTCTAAAACTACAGTATATGTTCCAGCAGAAGGAAAGGT
>CAZFJO010000260.1:0-4296 GCA_964518915.1 uncultured Saprospiraceae bacterium | reverse complement strand
ACTAGATTAGGAATAGCTGTAAGCCTTCCTGTTTCAGGATCAATTGTAAGTGGCACTCCACCCATCGGATCATCTGTTCCAAATGGAGGCGACCATATCACGGGATCGAATGGTGGCGGCGGCGCAGTATCCGGTTTAGGAAAAGCATCCGTTGCTCCCATATAAGGTATACATAAACTATATACTAGAGAATCACCATCTGGATCTGTTGCAGAATGATCAAAGTCTAGTTGCTCATTGGCACATATGTATATATCTGGCCATTGATTAAACTTAGGAGATGAATTAAATTCACTTCTTGTGAAATCAGGCTTAATATCTATCGTATAAGTAGCACCCGTATTAAGCGGATCTACCACATTATTAAGTGTAATATTTCGGCAACACCTCTGATATACTAAGGTATAGAAATCACATCGAGGTGGGAGCCGTACAAGTTTCTTATAGGTTGCTTCCTGTACACAGACTTGTTCTCCTATAAATCCACAATCACTAATAAATGTGGTATTTAAGGTATCATCTTGACGTAATCTTATTGTTACAAAACCACCATTACCAACCCAAGTAGCAAGCTTGCCTTCGTCTGTGTATATGGCGATAATTACGGGGTCGTCAAATTGTGCTAGCGGATCACCATTGAAGCAATCTCGTCTGATTGTCAATGAAATCTCAAAAGTATCGTTACCGACATAATTATATGTCATATCACCACCGACTATGTGTGTCGCTTGCGATTGCATGGCCATCAGCATGATAAAACCAGCAAGGATGGTCCTTAGATGTACGATCGATTTATATAATGATGCATTCATACGTTACAACCATTCAGGTTTAATTAATCTTAATTCTTACTATTTCTACTTTTCTTTCTCTACTAGCGTCCACACTATATATTGACTTACGTGTGTCGTTTCCTCTATCACTTACACCACTTGGAGCCAGCTCTTCTCCGAATGAAACATCTGTTATTTTCAATCGACCGGATTCTATAAATGGCATAAGAACTCCGCCTTTGAAGCGTCTTAATTCGTTCTTCATACTCGCAACCCTTCTCTGTCCTAGAGCGAGGTTGTATTTAGAATTGGCAAGTGGGGATGTAAATCCTTTGATATAAATATCAGCGCCTCTTCCAGCATTCAGATAGCTATATAATGTAGTAAGGAATTCTTGAAGTTGATTATACGCTGGCTTGACATCATTCTCGAAGAAAGCTTCTATGAGTTCTGATTCAGTCGTATTTCCTCTTCTTGATAATCGTCGTTTAAATTCTTCTTTTCGGTTGACGTACGGGTAATAAACGTCGCTATACGCTTTACTAGTATAAAAATCCCGACTTCTTCTATCCGGTGAGTCATTATCGAAGAATAAAGTCAGTGGTAAGAAGTCTCCTAGGCTGTTGCTGTCGAGGTATAACTTCTTAGTGATTACCTGACCTTCAATAGGAATAGACGTATCTACTTCTGTAATAGCCGTAGTGAAATCTGGTTTCGAGGCTTCCAGTCTGTATTTTTTATCCTTATCTATATATACCTTAAAGTTATTACCGTTAGGGTTTAACTCATCGAATAAGAGCTCGTTTCCACCATCAGTGATATCGTATATCTTCAGAGTTGCACCCTCTAATTCTTCAAGCGTCTGCTTATCAAATGTAGATGCATCCAATAGAAGCCTATCCGTAGTCAGATATACTTTCTTAATGATTTCTTCAGAGGTATCTATATTTCTTGTACTAAGCATCATTGTATCCGGATTGAATCCTTCTTTCTCGGAAACTATAATGTAGTTGCGGTTTCTTCTTAATTGAAAATTGTGGTCAATGCCATCTAGTGTAGTTACTTCTGCGATTATTTCACCAGAATTAGGGTCAATCAGTTTAACCGTTACACCAGATAGGCTATCCCGTGTAAGCGCATCGAAAGTCAGTGTATTTAAATCAATAATTACATTTTCAATTCTTGCTTCATATACATCATAACAACATGCTTCTTGTTGTGATTCTATATAATATGATCCTAATCTATTAGAGGATAGATAAGCTTTATCTTCTTCTCCTTCTAGCACATAATAGATATCATTGTAACTGCTATTGATAGGCGCTGGCTGATGTATAGGCTCTTGAAAAGTTGAATTCAAGTTATCAGAACTATATACATCGTATCCACCTAATCCGATTCTGCCATCTGTACTGAAATACAGAATATTAGAATTAGTATGATAAAAAGGGGTGATGTCATCTCCTGTAGAATTCACAGCAGAAAGATTTTCTGGTGTACCCAGACTTCCGTTACTAGATATACTTGCTCTCCATATATCCATACCTCCTTTTCCTCCGTCACGATTAGATGAAAAATACAAGAACTTATCATCTCCTGTTCCTCCGATAGAAGGTTGAGTAGTTGTAAGAGAATCGCTCTCTGTATTAATCGTCAATAGTTGTGGATCCATAAAGTTTCCTTCGCCATCGATGCTTCTAGAATACAACTTACATACAAGATCTGATTCCGTCAGGTAATCACATATTGTATAATATAGCGTATTGCTACTTTCGTCAAATGCAGAGTTGGCAATACTTTTACTAGACGCATTGATATCTCCTTCTATGGTTTCTCCGTTTCCTCCATCCGTAGATTTCAAAAGTTTAGAGATAAGTTTTTTAGGATTACTTTTTCCTACTTCATTCTCATATCTCATAGATGAGTATACAAGATCCCCTTTATAATTATAGGCTCCGAATTCAGAATAAGGTGAATTGATACTTTCACCTAAGTGATTTATTGTTATAGATTCATCCGAATTTTCTACTTGATCAAGTGCCCATCTTGCAGACTCTCTTCCTAGAGTAGCTTTGTTATTTTCTTTCTGATATCTATCTCCATATTCTGACTGGAACAACTCATAACTTTTTACCGATGAATCGTACTGTCCGACCTTATGGTATAGATCTCCTAAGTAATAATTAATAAGTGGGTAGTCACTGGCTTGATCACTCTCAAGGACTTCATTATACTTAGCTATCGCTGTTGTATAGGCAGAGAAACCTCTAGCCGATTCAGCTACTAAATACTTTAAGTCCGTTCTTGTAGAATCAAACTCTAAGGCAGTGCTATAATAACTCAGGGCCGAATAGTAGTCCTTAGCTATATACGCCTTGTCTGCTGCATTGATAAAAGCCTTTTGGGACTGACCTATCAGGCCGGTTATACCAGCACTTGCAATCAATAATGTAAAAATCAGTTTTCGTATCATGTCGCTCTATCCGTATTAATAAATAGGACAAACCTTAAATTTTCCTAAGGGTTTCACTCGTGTTATAATATATCTAAAGTGGATTTCTGGTCCACCGCGATTATCCGTTACATTGCTAAAGTCAGATATATCTATATCATAACTTAAGCCTACATAAATGTTTTTATACTTTAAGGCTACTTGAGGCCATATAGCCTGTGTCGTCCTATACCCTAGCCCCAGATGAATTTCTGTTTCTTGTCCTCGTTTATTATTTAGTAAAAACTTGAACAATCCGGAAACCAGTGTTTCTCTATATTCTCTCTGCATTTGATGCAATGCATTCAATTGTATATCTAACTTTTCCGTAAGTTGGAAGTTTCCATCTACCTTATAACTCAATCTAATCGGAAGCGCAAGGTCTTGGGAATTAAAGAAATTAGGTTTAGGCTGTATAAAGTGAAACAGACCTATTCCGAAATCAATTTTAGTTCTGGTTGTTTTCTGCCATCTATAATTGATACCAGCTCCTGTTTCTAAAAAATTAACCCTCATAAGGTCAAAATTTTCTCCCGGAGAAAGAGATGAATCGAATCGATCTCCATCCCACTGCTTATCCCATGTCAGGTCTGAAATATTAAATCCTCTAGAAGAAAACCCTAAAAGAAGACCACCTGTAATAAGGTTGTTTTTATTAAGTATTCTTGTATATGATCCAGATAAATTAAGATTAGTAAGATTCAGTTTAGAATCTCCTTGTCGGTCATAGTTAAATAGAAAGCCAAATCCGAAAAAACCTTTTTCGTCATTATCTCTAAAGTATTTTCTATCGTATGATCCTGAAAATGTCAACCAAGGAACAGGAACGGACCTCCATTGATCTCTAAAACTCGCCATATAGCGAACGTCACCATTAAATATTCCAGTCGAAGCTGGATTGATATTTATCGGCGAATTGTGAAATTGCGAATAATGCAAATCCTGGCCATGTACGTACAGAGAAGTGCAAAAAATGCAAGAAAACAATAAAACGCGAAACCGTATTATCTTCTTCAATGTTCAGGTTGATTA
>CAZFJO010000259.1:0-5522 GCA_964518915.1 uncultured Saprospiraceae bacterium | reverse complement strand
GTCTTCGTCATAGAAGATCTGTATGGAAACTTATGGGACATCATACAGCCTCCCTCTGCTTAAAACAATTGAGCGCTGTCCATATGGGTTATGCATGCATACAAGATCAATATCAATTCTGCAGTCCACAAGATCGTTCTTAACGCATTTACTTTAAGCAAGGAATGTATGGCTTCTATAGATTTTCCATTATCTAATTGCTTATGTACGGGTATTGCTACGAGAAAAGTAAGCGCCCATAAGGCTATAAGTACAAGTAGACTTAAGACTCCATATATTGTAATCTCACCTATCAGGTCTAAAATAGACAGGATGATCTGAGCAAGCATAAGAGGCATTACTATATAGGTTATTCTATGGGTGTATTTTTTATGCCACGCAACAAATTGTTGTGATTCAATCCTTAAAAAACTAGGGTATATAATAAAATGTACAAGCCATATAAGAATGGCCATTCCGAAATCAATCAAGAGTCTTAATAATAAAAGTGTACCCATATACTTACAATTTCCACCTTGTTTCGGTATGAACTTTTTTTAGCATCAAGAAAAAAGGAATCCACCATATGAGATCATTGGTGATGAGGGTATAGAAAAAAGAAAACGGGACCAAGTCTTGCAAGTAATTAAAGAGAAACCCGATGGGTCCAAAGATTTTACCCAGTGCGCCCACCGCGATGATCGGCCAGTGTTTAATCGGGTTGTAAGATGCCCACCAGTATCCTAGGCCATAGACTCCTATAACCATGCCCATGCCTTGCCACACCATCGGATGGTTCAAGGGTTCCATGCCTACAAGTGAAAAAAAATGATTAGGAAACAGAATACACCATCCTCCCCATATGATATTGTAAATCGCTGCTGTCTTCAGGCAATAAGACATCCAAGTCGGCCCCTTGTCGTTCTGCATTCTTCTTGTCTTTAAGTTAAAGTGGTTAAGCAACATGCACTGTTGATCTCATTATTGTAACAACCCATAAGAGAAAAAGCTCACCAGATTCTAATCTTTATCGTAAAATTGAAGTTATCTTATAAATCCATCTCCTATGCCAGAATTACCTGAAGTAGAAACTTTCAAGCGGTATTTCGATAAAGCTGCCTTACAGCAGAAAATTCTCGAGGTCGAAGTTCACGATGATAAAATCATCCGCAACGTAAGTGGAGCGAAATTTCGAAACCTCTGCCGAGGAAGAACCTTCAAGGATAGCAAGCGGATCGGCAAGTATCTATTCGGCCAGATGGACAACCAAGAATGGATTCAGTTTCACTTCGGAATGACGGGTGACATATTATTGTACAATGAAGATGAATTACCTCCTAGACACGAGCGTTTTCATTTTCAATTTTCTGATGGTTTACGATTGGGTTTCGATTGCCCTAGAAAATTCGCAAGGATTGTTCATATTACTTCCCTGCCAGAATATATAATAGATACTAAGTTAGGTGTAGACGCACTTGAGATGAAGCTAGATGACTTTCTTAATCTCGCTCAAGGCAAAAAAAGCACCATCAAGGGGTTTCTTTTAAACCAAAAAATAATAGCTGGT
This sequence comes from uncultured Saprospiraceae bacterium, assembly GCA_964518915.1. Taxonomy (GTDB): domain Bacteria; phylum Bacteroidota; class Bacteroidia; order Chitinophagales; family Saprospiraceae; genus JABDLO01. The sequence goes on along the minus strand of CAZFJO010000259.1, from coordinate 3,976 downwards.
ATAGGTAACTTATATGCCGATGAGGTCTGTTATCAGACTAAGGTACATCCTGGATCCAAAACAGGAAGTATTCCTCTAAAAAAGCAAAAAGAGATTTTCCATTCCTTTAAAAAGACATTGAGAACAGCAGTAGAGAAAGCTGCATACTACAAGGACTATCCCGATGATTGGTTCTGGAAGTGGAGAGATGTAGGTAAAAAACCACCTAAAGGACATGGAAAGATTGAAATCAGTAAGATTGCTGGAAGGACTACCTATTGCTTCCCTAAAATTCAAAAACTATACGATTAATCGAAGTGCTTGTTGAGTTCTTTTCTCAGCTTGGTCATATAATCTTCCCTTAACCATCTACGGTAATTTAGGGTACTCTTCGTTATACAATAAGAATACTTCTCTACCCGCTGAGCTATATCATCTTCGAGCAATCTTGCAAGCTCTCTCGCATCGTATACATCTTCACTATTTTCTACACACATTTTTACGTGTTGAGCTAGAGATCTTTCTAAGGTAACCGGAGGCCGTAGCTTTTCACTCATTACTTTATCATACTCAGTGTAGACATCGAAATCAATATCCGTAGAATTAGCAAATCGCAATTTCAGGTCTTCCGGCATCTTGTAGACGAACCGGCGTTCAATCTCTTCGTCCGACATGATATTCTGAAGGTAGAAGTCTGGAGATCTGAAAATTCTCTGCCAGTCGATATCTCCTTCCCAAGGTCCGAATCTCGCTACATTATTACCGAGATCTATGATCTTAAATGAATTCTTAGTAGGAAGAATCCTGCTTCCTCTTCCGATCATCTGGAAGTATAAGGTAAGTGATCTCGTCGCTCTGTTAAGGATAACCGACTCAACCGTCGGTTCATCGAAACCTGTAGTCAATATACTGACAGAAGTTAAGATAGCCCCTGGTGTCACTTTAAACCATTCTAGAATTTCTTTTCTCTCCTTCGCAGGTGTCTTGTTATCAAGGTGCCTTATATCGTATCCAGAATCCTGAAAATTAATATAGACTTGTTTACTTGTACGGATACCATTGTTGAAAATAAGAACCTTCTTCCCCTTGGCTTGTTCCTCATAAGCTTTTATCAGCTTTTCTTGCATAGGGAGATTAGCATAAAGCAGTTCTGAAGACTTCACGGTATAATCACCATTGATGCCTATCTTAAGTCCAGAGAGTCCTACATCATAACGATGTACATCTGGTTTAGCAAGAAAACCTTTTTCTATCAGCGAGCTTATGGATTCTCCCACGATTAACTCATGGTAGTTCCTGTGCATCGGGAGATTTATATTGGAACTCAATGGCGTTGCTGTTACGCCCAGTGTAATGCCCTTTTCAAAAAACTTGAACAACTTATTAAAGGAGTTGTTGTGGGCCTCATCGACGATGATCAGTCCCAGGTTCTCCATCTTAATATCCTCGTCCGTTAAGCGATTATTAAGCGTTTCAACCATCGCTATGAAACATCGATAGTTGTTGTCTTTAGGAAGTTTCTTGACGGATGAGTTAATCACCATGGTATTCACCCCGAACTCTGTCAGCATACGCTCTGTCTGACCACACAATTCTATTCGATGGGTAAGTATCAGAACCTTGGTGTCTGTCTCTTCTATAAATCTTCTTGTAATTTCAGAAAAGATGACTGTCTTTCCTCCTCCAGTCGGTAGCTGGAACAAAAGATTGTACTTGTCTCGCGTATTCTTCTGAAAATAAGAAAAGATCTGGTCCACAGCCCTAATCTGGTAGGAATATAACTCCTTACCTATCCTTACCTCATCTTCTACTTCTGGTTGCACTTGATCTTGGATGGCTGCCTATTTTAAATTTTAGGAAATGCCAAAAATAGCAACTTATTCTAGAGTACGAAGTCCAAAGGGTGGAAAATCTGATAACTTGTCCTCTATCTGATCACTTTATTCATATTCTATCGAAAAGTTGACTACATAAATCACCTTTTCTAACGGCAGAAAGCCGATTTTCTAAAACTCAATATTCCTTTTTCAAGCCTGGGCCCACTAAAATGAATAAATAATCACTGATTTTAACTGCCCTCTCGAAAATGATAATTTAGGCCAAGTCCACTTTTTCTTCAATTTCTAGGATCACAGTTTATCTCGGTTACCAGAATCTTAGTAAATTCGGACTTTTATAAAACAAATAGTATGACATTAAAGCAATTAATCCGACTTGAAAATAAATCTACTGAAGTATGGGTAGTGAGTCCTTCGCTCCATTACGATGTAGAAAATAAAGATTTTTCTGAACTCGTGAGTGTTAATTTAGGAGAGAAAACGAAATACAGATACATCGTTCCTGCGAGTAGAGAAATAATAAGAAACTTAAAACTCTATAAGAAGATTTACGAGCTCACTGAAGAAGAAATGAACAACAATTTCCTTCTTCTACCTGAGTGTGAATTCGTTCCCTTTATTACTGAAGTAGCAATTTACAATGCATCGACAGATTGTATTGCTTGCACTGCTCCTGCTACTGAAGATTCTAATGACGTTATTAAGTACAATGCAGAGACATCTAAGGGACTGGCTAAACAGTTCAAGTCTATCTGGAGAAAATACAAAAGAACGAACCCTTAATTTAAAGTCGACTCTTTAGTTAAGTCATTGTAATAGAAACCTAACTTGTTTCTTGATTACATTATGTACCCGTAAAAAGTCGTACTCATGCGCCCTTATAGGGATGGGTATGCAACTTTAGGTATTCATTTTCGGGGTAATATCATAATTGGAAAAAATAACCTTCGACAAGCATTTCGTCGTATCGTTTTTTATCAAAGGTAAATAGTTTCGGAGCTCTGTATGGCACCGAATCGTCAACCTCTGAAGTAGATTGCAACAATTTACTTGACAGCATTTTCCTTCTGAAATTTCTAGTATCCAAGCTATGCCCAAGCATGGCTTCATACAACTTCTGGATCTGAGTAAGCGTAAATTTTTCCGGCAACAGCTCGAAGCCAATCGGATAGGTTCGGATTCTATCTCTTAATTTGACAATTGCGTAGTCCATAATTTCATTGTGATCATAGATAAGATTACCTACCTCACTGATGTTGACCCATGCTACATCTAAGGCATCAGCTCCGACCTTAAGCGTATACTTCTGAGGGCTGATAAGTGCATAATAGGCGATGGTTATTACCCTTGCATAATCAACCCTGTCTAGTCTTCCGAATGTCCCTAACTGCTCTACAAATATGTTTTCTAATCCCGTCAACCTCTGCAACACATGATGTGGCACTTCTTTAAGGTTTCTATCTTTAAGCACGAACTCACCAGGAAGTGCCCACTGACCTTTACTTCTTCCAGAAGCATGCTGAACCAGTAATATTTTTAGATTATTATTCTCAAATCCGAATATGCAACAATCTACAGTGAGTTGATCCATCATACTTTCTTTAGCAGGTGGATCTGATAGTAACTCTTGATAATTTTTAGACGGCATAACTAGACAATATGGTCTGTAATATACTGCGTATTGTTTTGTAGACAATACGCAGTGTTAATAAAAAATATGTTTCAGACCATAATCTTACCAATTGCTCTTGCGGAAGAAGGCAATTGCTATCTTCGCAATTCATGGGTTATAGAGAAGAATTTAAGAAAAATCTAATCTTGGCACTCCCCATAATGGGAGGACAACTCGGACAGATAGCAGTCAATATTGCCGATAACATTATGGTTGGAAAACTAGGAGCGGAATCCTTGGCTGCAGTATCTATCGGCAATGCCGTTTTTATCGTTTTCGTAGTAATAGGAATAGGTATCTCTTATGCCTTACCTCCCCTGGTTTCTGAAGCAGATGGAAGCAAAAACTACGTGTCACTTAAAGACAATATCCGTTCAAGCATGCTTGTAAACATCAGTTATGGAATCATTGCCATGACTACCATATTCTTGTTTCTTCCATATATCTATAAACTGGGTCAAGATCCTGGAGCCCTTAAGGCGGCAAT
>CAZFJO010000258.1:0-5583 GCA_964518915.1 uncultured Saprospiraceae bacterium | reverse complement strand
TAAAAATAAAACGAGAGTTCCAATATTTTAGTTACAAGATTGTTAATCTTTTTTAAGAAAAGATCAATACATCTATTTAAAATGAATTATAATATACATCACACAACAATACCTAAGTACCTGGTATTGAATCTATTAACCGGCGTGTATACGATGAAGAAGAATTGTGAAATATTTTTTCTGCATTTCCATATTCTACAATCTTACCTTCCTGCATAACCGCAATATGATCACTTATATGTTTAATGACACTCAAGTCATGAGAGATAAAAATCAGAGAAAGGCCATACTTCTTTTTCAAGCTATTAAGAAGATTGAGTACTTGAGCTTGCACCGATACATCAAGTGCAGAAACCGATTCATCACATATTAAAAATGCGGGATTCACACTCAATGACCTTGCAATGCATATCCGCTGTCTCTGACCACCAGAGAACTCATGTGGATATCTATCGTAGTGTTCCACTAGTAATCCTACTACATTGAGTAACTCCTTAACCTTTTCAGTCCGATCCTTTCTAGAAGCACCTATTTTATGCACTTCCATCGGTTCTAAGATTGCTTGTCCTATTTTCATTCTTGGGTTGAGTGAACCATAAGGATCTTGAAAAATAATCTGGAGATCTCTACGCAGGCGTACCCAGTCTTTTCTATCTAAGCTGGTTATGGATTTCCCTTTATACTTTATATTTCCTTTGTCGATTTTTTCAAGCCCTGCGATACACCTGCCCAGGGTAGACTTACCACACCCAGACTCCCCCACTATTCCCAGTGTCTCTCCTTCATAAACCTGGATAGAAACGTCTTTCACTGCTTCTACTTGGGCGACAACTTTTCCCCACATATTCTTTCTTGTGATGTAGGATTTATATATGCCATCAACTTCTAGTATTTTTTCCCTATTCTCAATGTCTATGATCGATTGTCTATAGAAAGAGGAAGGGATCTCTTCTGGCTTAAATGCACGGTCAGCGTTTAGAAAATCGCCTACTGTAGGCAATACTGCAATGCGCTTATCAAGCGGTGGGCGGCAATTAATCAAGCCTTGTGTGTAAGGATGCTTAGGTGAATTCAGGATCTCTTCAGTGTCTCCGTGTTCAACGACCTCTCCTTGTCTCATCACAACAACCCTATCTGCTAAATCCTGAATGACACCTAGGTCGTGGGTAATAAAAATGGTGGAAACATTGAATTTACTGCCTACCTCCTTGATGATTGAGAGAATTTCTTTCTGTACCGTTACATCTAGCGCTGTAGTAGGCTCATCCGCAATTAGAATGTCAGGATTATTGGAAAGCGCCATGGCAATCATTACACGCTGTAATTGACCTCCAGACAATTCGTGAGGATAAGACTTAAGCACACGATTCGGGTCTGGCAGTTTAACTTTTTCGAAAAGCGCTAGGGTTTTATTCTTCGCTGCTTCTTTCCCTATCTTATTGTGTAGAAGGATGGCCTCCATCACTTGATCTCCACAACGATGCGTAGGGTTTAAGCTCGACATGGGCTCTTGAAAAATCATGGCAATTCTAGCTCCTCTAAGCTTGCGTAGATCTTCTCCTTCGAGCTTAAGCACATCAACGGTTCCTGAAGGAGGACTGAACAGGATTTCTCCGGTCCTAATTGATCCTGGAGGGCAATCGACAAGTTGCATGATGGCTTGGCTGGTGACAGATTTCCCAGAGCCGCTCTCTCCGACTATCCCTAGCACTTCTCTTTTAAACAACTGAAAGGAGACCCCTTTTACCGCTTGAAAAACATCACCATCTGTATGAAAATCAACGGAAAGATTATTAACAGATAAGATGATTTCTTTACTCATAACTATAGGCTTACACTATCGACAATGGTCAATCCATATCCTTTAAGCCCCACTCTCTTTTTAGCATTAGAAGAGATGAGCTTAATGTCTTTTACGCCCATGTCTCTCAAGATCTGAGCGCCTACTCCGAAATCTCGCTGAAGATCAGAAGGCAATGGATCGTTGTTGCTATCGGTATCTATTTCTCTCAACTTATGTATTATTGAATTTCCTTTCTCTCCATGTCTCATATACAAGAGGATGCCTTTGCCGTTGTCGGCAATCATCTTCATGGTCTTGTTGAGCTTTTCTGCATAATTATCGAACAATATACCGAGTATATCTCCTGTTTCGGAATTAGAATGGACCCGCACCAGTGTAGGTTCTGAGGAAAAGTCCTTTCCCATCGATAAGGCAAGATGTACATCTCCTGTCGTCAATTGCTTGTACGCAGTTACCTTAAACCGCCCATACTGAGAATCTATGTTCGTTTCTAATTCACGCTGAATGATACTTTCCGTTCTCATGCGATACGCAACCAGATCCTTTATGGATATAATTTTCATGTTGTGCTTCCTAGCAATATCTACAAGCTGCGGAAACCTGGCCATGGTACCATCGTCATTGAGGATCTCTACAAGCACCCCTGCTGGGTACAGTCCTGCCATTTTAGCGAGGTCTACGGAAGCTTCTGTATGTCCTGTTCTTCTTAATACACCTCCAGATTTAGCAATCAACGGAAATATATGTCCTGGACGTGCATAATCACTGGCTACGATAGAAGGATCGGTTATACACTTAATACCGGTAGATCGATCATAAGCAGAAATTCCAGTAGAGCAACCATGTCCGACCAGGTCTATCGATACGGTAAAAGCTGTTTCATGTAGAGCAGTATTGTCCTTTACCATCATCTGTAAGTCTAGCTCTTTAGCGCGTTCTTCTTCAATCGGCGTACAGATTAAGCCCCTTCCATACTGAGCCATGAAGTTGATCGTTTCCGGGGTTATCAGCTCCGCCGCACATATAAAATCGCCTTCATTCTCTCTTTCTTCATCGTCTACAACTATGACTATTTTCCCTGCTCGGATATCCGCAATGGCCTCTTCGATAGAAGACAAGGATGAACTAGCTTTTATTGTTTCTGCTTCTAAATTCATTTATAATATGCTCTAGTTTTTTATTCTGGAAATCCCAGGAATATTTTGATTCCACAAAATTAATTGCATTCTGGCTAATTTGTTCATATATCGTAGAATCATTTAATAAATGTTCGATTATTTCTACATATCGTTCTGGGTCATCTGAGATGAATATTTCTTCATCTGGAGTGGCTCCTATGCTTTTATTGACAATGGTGCTGGTAATCACCGGAATTCCTGAAGCCATGGCTTCTAATATCTTATTCTGCATACCTGTCCCTTTAAATATAGGGGCAACCAAGATTTTAATCGATCGGTAAGCATTTCTGATGTCGTCTAAGTAACCTGTTACGTACACGCGGTCGTCGGACATCTTCTTAAGAACTGGCGCCGGTCTAGCACCTGCTACAAGCAATTTATATCTAGGATTTAATAACGGTAGAATCTCTTTTACCATATATTTCACCGCGATGACGTTAGGCAGGTATCCCATATTACCTACGAAACCTATTTCAAATCGTGCATTTCTTCTATCTGCAGAAAAGTGGACAAGGTCTACCCCGTTTTTAACAATCTGGAAATCAAGGTCAGAACCTATGTGCTTGGCATCAATTTCTGATATAAGTGTATGAAATTTAAAGAAAGGATAAATCTTTCTTTCATACTTTTTCATTTTAGAGGATTCTATATTGTACACCCATTTCAGTGGTATCTTACACCCATCGGCACGTTTCTTCATACCTACGGAAAAAGCGTCCATATAGTCTATGACTTTAGGAATCTCGTTGATACTTCGGGTGTATTCTGCAGTCCGCACAAGGTGATTGTAGATCAGGTCAAAAGACCTGTCACCGATAATTTCTTCAATTTTCTTTCGGATGTTTCTATCGTAGTAATAGGCTACTTGAAAAGGCATCCTCATGCCATGCAACAATAAATTTTTAATCTTAGAAAATCGAGATTGCTTGAAGATGAATAATTCTTCTACATACTGAGAAACATGATCTATATCTGTCTGTGATAAGCTGTCAGAGGATACCGAAAACAGATAAATTTCATGTTCTCTGCTGAGTAGTTTTATGTGATTGTACAACCTTAATTTATCTCCCTTTTCCAGAGGATATGGAAACCTTGATGTTATTATGGCTATTTTCACAACGCTAAGGTAGCAATTGTATCCTTGCTTTCAGATCAGGATCAGCTAAGATTCACAACAGATGATTTTTCTGTCCTTATATTCTTGATAAGCTTAAGTGCAAGTGAATTATTGTGGTAGTAATTGTTAATGAATGCTGCAGCTCTCTTACCCATTTCTCTATTCTTATCGTCATCGATGAGTAATTGTAATACCGCTTGCGCAAATGCTTCTTTGTCGTCTTCTATGGAGATATGAATATCATTTTCAACATTGATCCCTTCAACGCCAATGTGAGTCGTAACAATGGCTTTTCCTAGAGCCATGCCTTCCAGTATTTTCACCCGTGTACCGCTACCAGACAGTAGAGGAACGATCAATACATCGTGTTCAGACATAAACAACTTGGCATCCGGTATTTCTCCTACAAAATGAACCCGATCGTATGTTCCTTGAAAATCTTCTTCGTTATAATTCCGACCGGCTATAAACAACTCAGCATCTGATATTTTATTGATAAATGGCCAGGCATTATCTAAAAACCATTTTATGCCTTCAGCATTAGGTATCCAATCAAGGGCACCTATAAATCCGACAGACTTTACCTTCTTAGTCTTTTTCTTGTGCGGCTTATAGGACAATACATCTAGTCCTATCGGAACAGAAATCACGGAAACTGAAGCCGTTCCTTCTGCTATTAAATCTCTATCCCTATCACTTACCGCGGCAATAAGATCGTATCTATTATAGGAAGCTTTCTCATATCGCTTAAGTTTTCTAGTAAGGTATCGTAAGTATTGTTTTTTAAGAAAGGACTTTTCATTTCTACATATTCTATCCCATATTTCATACTCTACGTTGTGCGCACGCAATACGACTTTAGCGCTAGACAATTCTCTGATTATAGGAAGATAATAGGATAGGTAGATCGTCTCCATAAGGATAATATCATACGCATTCTCTTTCAGAATTTTTCTTAATTTCTGCTCATAGTCTTTAGACCTGAAGCGAGAAGTGTGATAGGATTCTTTAGACAATAGATTCAGTGCTGCTCCGACCAGACTGATTTCATTATCAACCGTAACAGAATATACTTTCTTGTAATGGCCGCAATGTATAGTAGCCTCTTTTAAATCTACGAAATGCTTCGTCGTATTCATACTAAGCAAGGATATCTCGCAACCTGAGGAAGAAAGGCCTTTACTTAAATTGAAAGTAGCAATAGACTCGCCATCTTTCAACGGATAAGGGAATTTTTTGGTGAGTTGGAGTATTTTCATTAAAACTTGCTAATATCTTCTTATACAATGATAAAAACTATCGCGGAATTGAAAAGCATTAAGGATAATTATCCTTCTATTTTTATTATTTTAACGAGCAATCACAATGCTTAGGTATAAAACTTTCTAAATTTTTATCTTATAAAGGCCGTGTCTTCCCATTAACAATATATTGTGTGAATTATACACTTAACCATCGCCTACTTATTGATCAATAATAAATAG
>CAZFJO010000257.1:2124-5606 GCA_964518915.1 uncultured Saprospiraceae bacterium | reverse complement strand
CCCTCTATCTATCTGGTTTATATTATGTATCATGCTGGGCGTTGAGGCGGACAATGCAGCTATCAGAAGTGAAACTCCAGCTCTTATATCTGGTGATGTCATGGTTATCCCTCTGAGGGGTGATTTTCTTTCTAAGCCGATTACAGTCGCTCGGTGTGGATCACACAGTATAATCTGAGCACCCATATCTATAAGCTTATCCACAAAGAATAATCTACTCTCGAACATTTTCTGATGGATCAGCACGCTGCCCTTAGCTTGAATGGCAACCACAAGTAAGATACTCATGAGATCTGGTGTGAAACCAGGCCACGGCGCATCATATACGGTAAGTATACTACCATCGATAAAGGTCTGCACCTCATACATGTCTTGCGCAGGAACTACAATATCGTCCCCATCGAATCGAAGGTCAATTCCTAATTTCTGGAAAGTTGCAGGTATTACGCCTAGATTAGGAAGTGAAACGTTCTTAATTCTTATGGAAGATTGTGTCATTGCGGCCAACCCTATAAACGACCCTATTTCAATCATATCAGGTAAGACCCTGTGTGTCGTTCCTCCTAAGGACTCCACTCCTTCTATAACTAAGAGGTTAGATCCTATGCCACTAATCTTAGCTCCCATGCGCACCAGCATCTTACACAGTTGTTGTAAATAAGGCTCACAAGCAGCATTATATATCTGAGTCTTCCCTTCTGCTAGTACTGCAGCCATAACAATATTAGCTGTTCCAGTAACAGATATCTCATCCATGAGTATATAAGTTCCTTTCAGTTGGTCTGTTTCAAGGTAAAACTTAGACTCGTTCTCATCATATTTAAAATCTGCACCTAGCTTCTGAAATCCAAGAAGGTGGGTATCGAGTCTTCTTCTACCTATTTTATCTCCGCCAGGCTTCGGCAGAAAAGCTTTATTATACCTAGCAAGGATCGGCCCTAGCAACATGACAGATCCTCTAATCCTCTTAGCATCTGCTTGATAAGCTGGTGTGGACATGTAATCAAGATCGACATCGGATGCGCAGAATCTATATGAATCCTCAGACAATCGCTCTACCTTAACACCTAATCCTGAGATCAGTGATATTAATTTTCTGACATCTACTATATCAGGAACATTCTCAATCGTTATTTCTTCTTTTGTCAACAGACATGCAGACAGAATCTGAAGGGCTTCGTTTTTCGCCCCTTGTGGAGTTATATCTCCTGATAACCTTGCGTTTCCTTCTACTTTAAATGCTTGAGATGCCATATACTACGTGTTTTAAAATTCAATGCAATACAAAAGTATCATTTTATACATATTATAAAAATTTATAATATGTGATTTTTATAATACTAATGTATATGCAATGTAGATTGCACGTATATGAGAACAATTATTCGTCGCTTATAAAAGAGGAAATGAAGAATAGAAAGTGATTACTTCCTTCTTCTTTTCATATTGTGAGACTTCTTCTTAGATTTCTTGCCTTTTCCTTTACTGGTATATCTGGAAGTGTTCTGGTCAGACTTCATGTTCAGTAGATCCAGCCTTACTTCATCTAGATTTACGTTGTCTTTTGATAGTTTTTTTAGATCCGCTTTAATGAGTTCATCATTGGCATAATGATCTTTATTCCATGTTCTATAAGCCATCTTCATGTAGGATCCGAGGATATCAAGAAACTCTTTTTGTTTTTCCTTGTCTTCTAGGGCTATCGCCTTATCCATTAAAGTCTGTAGATAACCACCATAGTGTCTGAATTTCTTAACCTGACCTGGATATGGAACGGGTTTAGGTTTAGCTTCGACGGCTTCCTTAGTTATAAGTATCCCTTCTGGAGCATCCACGTTAAGTTTATAATCAGAAATTCTAAAAGCATGCTTCCATAATTTTTCTGTCACCTCTTCGATATTCTTATGTGTACCAGGATTCACCTGAAACATAAGCCTTATTATCGCTTCGACAAATGTCTGTCTTTCTTCCTTCTCTTCTATAGTCAGCGCATGATTAATTAAGTTCTGCACATGTCTGCCATACTCTGAAATGACTAGTATATCTCTTCCTGAATTATATTCCATATTGTTCTTGTAATCTTATCAATATTAATGTTACTCTACTGTAACTGACTTAGCTAAGTTTCTAGGTTGGTCCACATTACATCCTCTCATCACGGCTATGTGATAAGCTAGAAGTTGTAGTGGAATCACTGATAATAAAGGAGATAAAGGATCGAGTGTTTCTGGAATTTCAATTGTGAAATCAGCAATCTCTTTTATTTTTTCTTCCCCTTCATTCACTATTGCGATTACAATACCCTTTCTGGCCTTAACTTCTTGAATGTTAGAAAATATTTTTTCATATGCACTCATATTCGTTGCAATAATAATAACAGGCATCTTCTCATCTATGAGCGCAATGGGACCGTGTTTCATCTCAGCAGCCGGATACCCTTCTGCATGGATGTAAGAAATCTCTTTCAACTTAAGTGCCCCTTCTAGAGCAACTGGAAAATTATATCCTCTTCCGAGGTATAAGGCATTGTTAGCATCCTTTATTTCTCCAGCTATATATTTTATCTGTTCATTCGCTGCTAGAACCTTCTCTACTTGAGAAGGAATATCGATGAGTGCATAACACAGTTGTCTGAAATAAGACTCAGATATCGTACCTCTCTTATACCCTAGATTCATTGCCATTAAAGAAAGTACCACTAACTGGCTTGTAAAAGCCTTGGTAGAAGCAACCCCTATTTCAGGACCGGCATGTGTATATGAGCCGCTGTCCGTAATTCTTGCTATACTTGATCCTACAACGTTTACGATTCCATATAGTAAGGCTCCTTTTTCTTTAGAAAGTTTAAGAGCTGCAAGCGTATCCGCTGTTTCTCCTGATTGAGAAATAGCAACAATTACATCTTTCTCTGAAATAACTGGATTTCTATATCTAAACTCTGAAGCATATTCTACTTCAGTACTAATTCTTGCTAAATCCTCGAAGAGATATTCTGCAATCAAGGCAGAATGCCAGCTGGTACCACAAGCTACAAGAATGATGCGATCAGCGGAGGTTAATCTTGATAAATAAGGTTGCATACCACCTACGGATACCCATCCTTTATCTGCATCAATTCTACCCCTCATACTCTCGAATATGGTCACATCTTGCTGATAAATTTCTTTCAGCATAAAGTGATCATATCCTCCTTTTTCTATTTCATCTAGCTTGAGGTCTAGTTCCTGAATCTTAGGATCTTGATCTTCGTTTTTAATGTTTTTTATAGAAAATCCTTCGTGTAGATCTATTTTTACAATTTCTTCATCATTGAGATACACTACTTTTTTAGTGTACTTGATAATGGGTGAAGCATCACTGGCTAGAAAATATTCTCCATCGCCTATACCTAATACAAGCGGACTTGATTTTCTTGCACCGACCAACTTATGAGGTTCATTCTTGTCGAAGACTGTAATGGCATACGCACCGACCACATTCTC
>CAZFJO010000257.1:0-2024 GCA_964518915.1 uncultured Saprospiraceae bacterium | reverse complement strand
TATGAGGTTCATTCTTGTCGAAGACTGTAATGGCATACGCACCGACCACATTCTCAAGCGCTTTTCGTACAGCTTCCTCAAGTGGCAGGTTGTATTTATCCTGAATCTCTTCTATCAAGTGTACCAATATCTCTGTATCTGTTTCACTGACAAAAGTATGACCTAGGTCAATGAGTGCTTTTTTTAACGTCAGATAATTCTCTATGATACCATTATGGACTAGAGTGAGTCTGCTATTTCCAGAATTGTGCGGATGGGCGTTAGTATCATCTGGTTTTCCATGCGTAGCCCACCTAGTGTGGCCTATTCCTAGTTTTCCCCCGAGATCAACGCCTATTGAGGCTTTCTCAAGATCGCTGACTTTTCCTTTTTTCTTAATCGTAGTTATATCACCATTCATAAGGGATATTCCGGCACTGTCGTACCCTCGATACTCTAGACGTTTTAGTCCTTCTATAATTATAGGAAACGCTTCTTTATTTCCGACATAAGCAACAATTCCACACATGTGATTCTATAAGATGTTAAGGCTTAGTAAATGAGATATTTAACTTAGGAGCAAATCTAGAGTGACCGGCGCCGTAGAATACGGTTCTATTAGGAGTCTGAGCTTCTGAAAATGAAGATATAATAATTTCTCCGCCTATAGTAGTATCGTCAAGAAATTCTTTAACATGATTGGTAATATTCATTTTAACCCTTTTTACAGTTTCCCCTGTGGTTAAAACTTCTTCCTCAATAATTCCACCGAAAAGACCACCTCCAAAACCTAAGGCATTCCTGAAATCAGTTATCTGCATAAAGCCATCTTCAGAATCATAATACATCTGAAAAGATTGTATAGGCAAAAAACAATCTGTCATGAATGCAGCATCTTCTGCAATGGTGAGTTCTAGCTCCACTTTATTAATCAATACATCTTTTCTAAAATTATCGACTGCAGAGATATCAACAACGCCTCTTACACCTGCCATTCCTTGAACATAGAAAAATTCATCGTCAGCATCTGGATTATCAATCGAGTTTTCAACAAGACTCCCAGAATAATCATTGACGAAATTAGAAGCTCTATTAATCTCGAATCTGAAGTCATACTGTTTTCGTTGATTGGTTTCTCTATCTGTTGTATAAACCAATACTTGGTTAAAGTCACCTATTCTTTCTGTAAGCCCTACTGACAATCCTAGAAGTGAGGCATCTTCCGATGTTGCTGATAGATATAAAGATGGTAGAAAACTTGTTAATTCCTCATTATCGTCAATGGATTTTAACTCATTGAATAGCTTATTAGAAAATGCATCATTCAATATCATACGGATATGATATTCGAAATTCATGGTTGTATCAATGTCGGGAACATAAACATTTATCGAATCTGAAATATCTATGGTCTTATTAAATACAGATATAGGATCTGGAAGAATAGTAAATGTCTGATCGGATAGAATAGTATCAGAAGGCAATGTCTCAACACCCTCGAATAATTCCAAAGTGTACTTATCTGGATTCTTACCATATACACCAAAAGTATCCACTGCAATTGTAAGAACAATAGAATCTAAGTCATCGTTTGTAAAATTCCATGGATTAGTAAGGTCTAACGCAAGTATCGAAAAATATAAATCAGAAGTAGATGTCCCGAATATAGGATCTTCTAAGTCACCCACGATGTAAGTCTCTGCGGATATATCATTCGTATTGATAGGAACGCCGGATATCGTAGATGTCTTAAGCGTAATTGTATCTGTAAAATCAAGACCAATGGCCTGATCGTCTAACAGATCACTACCTATAAAAGTAGTGTCGTTACAACTATATGAGGTAAGACTTACAATAACAATTACCCATAAAGTAATAATTCGTTGAATCATAAAAAATCTGATTTGCTTAAACGAGAGATTTAAGTCGGTCATTCGATCATTGCATAGAAGCACTTCTGAAGTCCACTTAAAACGTGGACCTAGCAAGATTTATTCTTCTGACATCTTGTTATATAGTTCGATGTGTTGATCCAGAAGAACTTC
>CAZFJO010000256.1:3265-5629 GCA_964518915.1 uncultured Saprospiraceae bacterium | reverse complement strand
CTGTCATAGACAGTGGTCTTTTTTTGTGCTTAGATGTTTTAATGATGAACCGTTGGTTTTTGAAAATTGCCTTTTACAAATCACATTCTACCGCACGGAAAGTCTAAACAATAGATACCTGATTTCGCGACTATTTTCGTTTCATGATCAACTGGCAAGCACATCCTCTACTAAGAATAAGCTTATGCTTTATAGTTGGAATCATTCTCCAGGGTTACATAAAACTATCTCTATCTGCTCTAGGATTTACAATAGCAACCATACTCACAGCAACTTATGTCTTGTGGAATCGACGGAATCATCATTTAAGGAAATGGACAACATTGTTGATATTGATCCTGTATATATGCTCAGGAATGATGCGGGTAGCACTAGACTCCAACATCCACCGATCTGCCTTGTTGCCACTGTTAGAAAAAGAAGGCGTAATAGTTTCTGGGAGAGTTGTTGAAATAAAACCATCTTCTTCTGGCACTTGTAAGATCACCTTAAAGGCAGACCATTTTATTTCCCAGAATCACCAATCCAATCATTCAGAAAAAATCATTCTTTTCCTTAAAGACAACTTCCAGCATATCCATAAACTAGATTATGTATCGACAGAAGGTATACTACATGAAATCACTTCCCCTAAGAATCCTTATGGTTTCGATTACAAGAAACACCTAGCGCGCAAGCACATATACCATTCACTCTACATCAATAAGAATGAGATAAGTGTGGTGCGTCCACCTTGCTCATTCCATGTATTACTGAATAGCCTGAGAAATCAGATCCACAATCACATCAAGAAATATGTTCATGATGAAGATGCTCGAGCATTATCATACGGAATGATTCTAGGCGATAGAAAAGAAATATCTGATGAACTTTCTACTACCTTTAAATCGACTGGCTCCATGCACACCCTGGCTGTTTCAGGCCTACATGTAGGAATTATCGCTGCTTTAATAGGCATCTGTTTCGCCCCATTCAGAAACAAATACATATCGCTGTGGATTAAGCCAGTAGTAATGCTGATGTCGATATGGACATTCGCATTGGTGTCAGGTTCATCACCATCCGTATTGAGAGCAGCTTGCATGTTCTCATTCTTCATCTGGAAGTTTCATTGGTCTGAGAACAAAAACCCCTACAACCTTCTTGCAGTATCTGCCTTTATTCTACTTTTACTAGAGCCTCTAGCCATCTATCAAGTAAGTTTCCAGTTCTCTTACTTAGCTATGCTTGGTATATTGCTTTTTGCTCCGATTCTGAAATCTATCCAGAAAATAGACCATGTATTTCTTAGATACACATGCTCCCTAGCCATTGTATCCATGGCCGCACAATGTATGATTCTACCGCTTTCACTCTATTACTTTTCCTCAGCACCCATTTATTTTATATTAGGGTCATTGATTTCAATACCTGCAACCTTCGTTATCGTGTCATTAAACATTGTGGGGATAGTTGCACACTTTATAAGCAAGCCGCTTGCAGAATTCGCTGGAGAATTAGTAGATAGCTCTGTTAAGTTGGTTACCCATATGCTGAGCGGCATTGAATCCCTTCCCTTTTCATCCACGGAAACCTTACATCTTGATGCTTGGGAAGTGTGTATTATTTATTCCATCATTTCTGCAATTATCTATTCATTTTATACTGGGAAGAAAACCATACTCACCTTGACTTCACTACTTCTATTTTCTTGGTTTATGGTCAGAAAGATTGCAACTGAGAAGAAAAGAGACATTCCATTTGTCATGGTCTATGATGATTATAAAGTATGCTCTATCGATGTATTCTTAGGCAATCATGTTATCGCATTCTACCATGAACCTCAAGGGCAAATGAAGCCTCACGAAAAATTGAGGAAGGCTTATGGAATCTCTGACGAACAGGTAATTAATGATGCCAAGCAGTGGCGTATGGGATCAATAACCGGGAACCACCATTCAATAAAAACCGATGATGAATCTGTTCTACTCTTAGGAAGCGACTTTCTTAACCCAATAAAAGCAGACATTCTCATCATCACAAGTAAGTCTTCGGAACCACCTCAAAAGACTCATTCAATGGTACTACCTAAACGCATAATCCTAACCCCAGGTGTACAGCTTAATTTAATTGAAAAATGGAACACTTATGCTAAACAGCATAAGATAAAAATCTACAATGTACGCACGGAAGGTTCTTTAAAACTACTGCTCTAACATCTAAAAAACATCTACGCATGAAAGCACGATTTAATAAATCAAAGTGGGTTTTTCACAAGAAACAGCAATTTCTACTGATGGGCTTACTTGTCATACAACTGGGAACTTACTGGTGGATAAACGACCATTACGCCCATACACAAGAACCTATAATCATTGAGACCAT
>CAZFJO010000256.1:0-3165 GCA_964518915.1 uncultured Saprospiraceae bacterium | reverse complement strand
CGGTTTTCATCTAATGAAGATGTTCGTAAGATATATGGCATTACAGAAAAGTCCTATGCCAGAATAGACACACTTATGGTAATAATTAAACCTAAATATACCAATGCTCCTGAGGCTCCATCTATACATCCCATTCTCAATGAAACACGGCAAAAAGATTCTACTTCGTTTTCTAATTCTGGATTTATAGATTCATCAGAATCCATCCTAGCCCCACCTCCATCAAGTAAACCTGTAGTGGATGAAGTTCTCATAGATATTAATACGGCGGATGAAGTACAGTTACAATATATAAGAGGAATAGGACCATCCTTCGCCAGTAGGATTGTAAAATACAGAAGAATGCTCGGAGGATTCCATAAAATCAACCAACTTCAAGAAGTATACGGATTAGATCGAGAAAAATTCCTTTCAATAAGAGATCAAGTCACTGTCTCAAATTTCATACAACCGATCAACATCAATGAACCAGATCCAAAGAAATTATCTAAACACCCTTATATCAATTATCAAGAAGGAAAGTTAATCAGCGCCTACTATCGCCAACATGGTGATTTTTCCAACGTAGAAGAAATCTTACACATCGGTGTCATGGATAACCACTGGCTAGAAAGGGTAAAACCTTATCTCACAACTTATAAAGCCCAGGTCCCCCCTATTTCCGAAAGTGGAACACAACCAATTAATTCTCCTGGTATAGGATCGAATTTCAAGAATTGAGTAGCACCTACTTCAGAAGTAAAATAACCAAAGGCTGTCATGTCCTTCATGACAGGAAATACATGCGGTTCTCCAGGGTTAGATTCTGCGTATGCAATGGATTCTTTATGCAGGCTATTGAGAATTTCATCTTTCTGATCGTCCGTAATATTGACGAAATTTTTCTGATGGCTTTCTTGCGACTTTACGTCAAATATCTTGAGTGCTTCTGCAAACATCGCTTGTTGCTCTGGAGTGAAATTATCTCGAACATTGGCATCGATAAAACGATGGACCATGGCATCCTTGGCACCAGGTGTATCTGTTTTAGGAATAATCCTTTCTGCAATTTCCGCTACAAGATCTGATTGTTCTTGAGTAAGATACTCAGGTACCCACGAAGGCGTATTGTCGACTTTGCAGGAGGAAACTGAACTGATTCCTGCACCTACAAGGAATGTATATCCAGCAATCAAGGTAGAATTCTTTAAAGCTTCTCTTCTATTCATCATTTTCTTAGATTGTTGAAATAATTTTATAGGTTTCCTTTTTTCAATTCTGAAACTGCGAAATCAGCAGCTCTTGCTGTAAGTGCCATATATGTAAGTGAAGGGTTTACACAGGCTGCACTGGTCATGCACGCTCCATCTGTAACGAATACATTCTTAGCAGCATGTACTTGATTGTTTCCGTTTAATACGGAAGTTTTAGGATCTCTTCCCATCCTCGCTGTTCCCATTTCATGGATTCCTAAACCAGGGTTACAACCATTATCATATGTATGTACATTTTTAAATCCACCGGCTTCTAACATCTCAGCTGCATCGGTCGCCATATCTTTTCTCATCTCATATTCATTCTCTTTCCATTCTGCATCCATTGTCAAGGTAGGCATGCCATATTTATCCTTTAGGTCTTCATTGATATAAACCCGATTTTCATGATAAGGCAGACACTCCCCGAATGCTGTCATCCCCATTCTCCACAGCCCAGGTTGCCTCTGTGCTTCTTTCCATTCCGCTCCGAAAGCAAGTTCCTTAACATTATGTCCCCATCCATGTCGTCCTGCGCCCCCTTGATACCCGAATCCACGTAAGTAGTTCTTCTTTTTGGTGCCTTTACTTATATTCTGAAATCTAGGAATGTAGATTCCGTTAGGCCTTCTTCCTTTATAGTACTTATCCTGCCACATTTCTGATTCTCCTGAAGCCCCTACACGGAAGTGATGATCCATTACATTGTGACCCAGCTCTCCAGAATCATTACCGAAGCCATTAGGGAACCTGTCTGATTTAGAATTAAGCATTATGAATGCAGACCCTAGGGAGGACGCACATAAGAAAACAATTTTAGCATAGTATTCCTTCGTCTCCAAGGTTTCAGAATCTAGAACTCTTACTCCTTTTGCTTTCTGTGTTTCTTTATCATAAATTATTTCAGAGACAATAGAATGTGGTCTTAGCGTCATGTTACCAGAAGCCTTACCAGCAGGAAGGGTACAAGAATTAGAGCTGAAGTATGCGCCATATGGACACCCTCTGATACATCTATTTCTATACATACATTTGCCTCGAGCTTGAAACTGACCAGGAGCTGCGGAGGTGATGTGAGCTGTCCTGCCTATGGTCATCATCCGATCAGAAAAATTTTCTTTAATCTTTTCTGCGAGGTGTTCCTCTGCACAATAAAAATCCATAGGTGGTAGGTAATTACCGTCGGGCAATTGTTTCAATCCTTCATTCCGACCTGATACACCTATATAACCTTCTATATAATCATACCAAGGCGCAATGTCCTTGTATCTTATAGGCCAGTCTACCGCTATACCTTCTCTAGCATTGGCTTCGAAATCTATATCACTGAAGCGATAACTCTGTCTTCCCCACATCAGGGATCGCCCACCTACATGATAACCTCTGATCCAATCGAATGGCTTGTCTTCTGAGTAAGGATGTTCCGTATCCTTAACCCACCAGTGTATAGATTCTGGCCTGGCCGTATAACCTGTTCTCTTCTGTTTCTCATAGTCTTTTAATTCCTCTCTGGTCAGTCTATTCCGATTAGGAAGTTCCCATGATTCCATAGCAGCTGTCGGATAACTACCATGAGGAACATCTCTTCCTCTTTCTAAAACCAAGGTTTTCAAGCCTTTCTCTGCAAGTTCCTTAGCTGCCCATCCGCCGCTGATTCCTGACCCTACAACAATGGCATCATAGGTGACTTCTTCTGTTCCTTGTGAATTAAAATACATATATGATGAAAGTTTAATAAGTTATAATCAATAATACAACTCTCAAAATAGAAAACATATGATAAATCTTCATATCAATAACAGAAATAATCTGGACAGAAATAAAAATGGCTTCCTAAAAGGAAGCCATTATAAATTATAATCCCATGAACATATCCAATCAATAAGTCCCGCTCTCGCGACACTTTATAAATAAAACTCAATCTAAATTCAAT
>CAZFJO010000255.1:0-5697 GCA_964518915.1 uncultured Saprospiraceae bacterium | reverse complement strand
ACGTATGCAGCACCGGATTCGAAAAGTGAACCTTCATCTTTATTAGGAGCGCCTACGACAAGATATCTACCATCTACATCAACGGCATTTCCGAACCCATCTCCATCTTCTATATCATCTGAAATCACCTTTGAATTTTCAGTACTTGAGTATAGTATGTCTTTATTCCCCCAGTTATCTTTTCCATGACTATCGGTTAGAGACTTCCATTCTTTACCCGTCCACCCTTCGAAGTCTTGACTTTCAGAATTCCAGCGGATGGTCCCTGCATCCATTAACGTCTTAGTGACATCAGTATCTTCTTTAAGTTTTAAGGAAGCGTTCAGCTCTATCTTATGCTCATCGAAACTTCCTTTTATTAATGGATCGGAACTGTTGTTGTTGTGGATCATCAAGGTATTACTCGTGGTTTCATTGCTTCCAGCTCCATGCCCCAGAAATACATTTCCAGAACCTGTAGCAGAAGAACCTGTTCCATGGCCTAAGTAGGTATTAGCAGATCCAGTACCTGAATTGTTTCCACTATCCTTTCCGATAAAAGTATTGTTAGAGCCTCTATTGTTTCCACCAGCTTGAAAACCGAATAGGCTGTTGTTGCCTCCTAAGTCATCTTGATAGCTTCCGGCTAGGGAACCAACGATGGTGTTTCTGGTACCCGATAGAGAATTTCTACCTGCGGCATATCCTATATTGGTATTCCAGTGAATGCCACTTGCGGTTATATCTGTTCCGGCTAGTTCACCTATATTGGTGCTTAGTCCTCCAGTCTTAAGATGAAGGGTTTTATCATCTATTTCAACCCTTTCACTTCCACCGATGGTTATTCTTATTTTGTCTTCATCTGGAGATTGTTCTACTTCTACGCGGGTATCCCCATCGACATCAGCAATTGCATGGCTTGATGATGCTATCGGTCCCCATGAAGTGCCGTTATAAAATTCGAATTGATTTGTTTCTGAATTAAATATTAAAAGCCCAGTTGCAGGAGATGGAATTAGGTTTCTTTCTCCTGTTGTCAGCCTAGGAATTAAGACACCACTTTCCGTAGATTTTATTTCAAGCTTAGCAGATGCATCTGGACTACTGGTTCCTACGCCGACGTTTTGGCTTAATAAGCACATAGGGAGTAAGGTGAGAATAAAGATCAAGCATTTCATAGTGGTAAGAATTTATCCAAAGATGAAAATTGATACGCTGAAAAACCTCTATGAAATCATAGATTTTGGATTGAGGAAAACCCAGAGAAATTCATCCCTTAATGTCACTGATTTCTGATGCATGTTATAATCCTTCTGCCGATTAAACCTAAAGAATTGAATAAAGAACATGTTCCTCTTTTTGATCTAGAGCTGAGAATATTACCTGAGGTAAAAATTAGTCATGTACCTCTGAGAGAAACAAAATCCTTATAATTGAACCCACAAAAAAAGGGAGCCGAAAACAATTCGACCCCCTTTTTTATTTTTGCTTTAAGCAAGACTACACATCTATGTTAGCATAGCTGGCATTCTCTTCTATGAAGGCACGACGAGGTGGAACCTCATCTCCCATCAACATAGAAAATACTCTGTCCGCTTCTACACCATCTTCTATCGTAACCTGACGCAAGATTCTACTTATCGGGTCCATTGTGGTTTCCCACAACTGGTCAGCATTCATCTCACCCAGACCCTTATATCTCTGAATCTTAGGAGTGGAGCCTCCTGTCTTTTCGAAGTTGGCTATTGCATCTTTTCTTTCATCGTCATCCCAGCAATAGACAGATTGCTTTCCTTTCTTAACTTGATATAACGGAGGTGCAGCAATGTAAACATATCCGGCATCTACCAGTGGTTTCATATACCGGAAGAAGAATGTCAAGATCAAGGTTACAATGTGACTACCATCGACATCGGCATCACACATGATGACTATCTTGTGGTATCTGAGTTTTTCTATATTCAGAATTCGCTGGCCTTCTTTTTCTTCTATAGAGACACCGAGTGCAGTAAAGAGATTCTTGATCTCTTCATTCTCATAGATCTTGTATTCTAGTGCTTTTTCTACATTGAGAATTTTACCCCTTAGAGGCAGTATGGCCTGAAAAGCTCTGTCTCTTCCCTGCTTAGCGGTTCCACCGGCTGAATCTCCCTCTACTAGGAAGATCTCTGAATCGACTGGATCCTTACTTGAGCAATCAGATAGTTTTCCTGGAAGCCCACCACTTGTAAGAACATTCTTACGCTGAACCGCTTCTCTTGCTTTTCTAGCTGCGTGTCTTGCCGTGGCAGCGATGATTACCTTCTCTACAATCTTTCTGGCTTGGTCTGGATTTTCTTCTAGGTAGTAATTTAAAACGTTACCTACAGCTCGAGATACAATTCCGGTGACTTCAGAATTACCAAGCTCTCCTTTCGTCTGACCCTTGAACTGTGGTTCTGGAACCTTCACGGATACGATGGAAGTCAGTCCCTCACGGAAATCCTCAGAAGAAATACTAAACTTAAGTTTAGAGAACATCTTGTTTTCATCTCCGTATTTTTTAAATTCTCTACTTACAGCACGACGAAAACCATTGACATGGGTTCCTCCTTCACGTGTATTAATATTGTTAACATACGAGAAGATGTGTTCCTGATAACCGGTATTATACTGTAGCGCTACTTCTACTTCTACGTTTTCTTCTTTTCCTGTTACATGGATAGGTTCAGTGATGATAGGCGTTCGACCTTCGTCTAGATACTTAACGAACTCCTTCAATCCTCCTTCTGAATAAAATGATTGTGTTTTAAAGCTCCCATCTTCTTCTTTAACCCGCTCATCGGTTAATTGTAGAGACAGACCAGCATTAAGATAAGCCAGCTCACGTAGACGTGTAGCAAGTACCTCATACTTGTATATTGTTTCTTCGAAAATTTCCTTGTCTGGAGTAAAGGTTACAATTGTACCTGTCGTATCCGTTGTACCCGTTTCCTTGACGTCGTACTGAGGTTTTCCTTGCTTGTATTCTTGTTGGTACGTTTTTCCATCTCTATGTACGATAACTTTAACGTCTTCAGAAAGCGCATTGACACAAGAGACACCCACACCATGGAGACCACCTGAAACCTTATAAGTATCCTTATCGAATTTTCCACCAGCGTGAAGGACAGTCATTACCACCTCAAGAGCCGACTTCTGCAACTTAGCGTGCATACCGACCGGAATTCCTCGACCGTCATCCTTTACTGTAATGCTATTGTCCTCCGTAATGACAACATCAATTTGAGTACAATGACCCGCGAGATGTTCATCAATCGAGTTATCCACAACCTCCCATACCAGGTGATGCAGACCTTTCGTATCGGTAGAACCGATGTACATCCCAGGTCTTTTTCTTACCGCTTCCAGCCCTTCCAGTGCTTGGATATTATCCGCACCATAATTCGCTTTATTCTCACTCATTCCGTCTGAATTTTTATTCCCGTAATTATGCTGTGATCGCTTTCGCAAATGCACAGTTTTACCAATCAAAATAATGCGTTTACCGCAATGCGCGAAGATACCAAAATATGATGACTAATTCCTATATATTATGTACTCACTTAACCTTATTTTCAATGTAAGTTCCTGTCTTGATAAAGGCTGTGAAGAATAAAAGATGCTTATCTTACATTGCTTATTTAAATTATATAAAATGACTACTGCGAAATCTCGTTGCATAGAATATAAATTAGCTGATTTAAACACGGCAGCAGCAGAAGTTGTAGAGCTTCTCACGGATACACCACTTTCACTCTGGGTAGGGGACCTGGGTGCTGGCAAGACAACGTTGATTAAAGAATGTTGCCGCCTACTAGGTGTAGAAGACACGATTTCTAGCCCTACCTTTTCATTGATCAATGAGTATCGCAGCGACAAACCCATATATCATATCGATTTATATAGAATAGAAACGGTACAAGAGGCCATAGATATCGGTATAGAAGAATACCTATTTTCTGGACATATATGTTTTATTGAGTGGCCTCAGATAATTGAATCTATTCTTCCAGATGAACTTATAATCTGTAAGTTGGAAAATTTAGATAATTTTACAAGAAAGCTGGAGATCAACCATCACCTATGAGCGACGATAAGAAAAAGTATAGTTTTTCAGAGTTTTTTACAGAAGGACAGTATCAGACTCAAGTAGAAACACTTGCCATAACAAGTGAGCGAAAGAAAATAACCATAGGTGTACCTAAGGAAATATCTAAGAATGAAAGCAGGGTAAGCCTTGTTCCGAATTCTATCCGTACGCTTGTAGGCTATGGGCACAATATTTTAATAGAATCAGGAGCTGGAACCAAGTCTAATTATTCTGACAACGATTACTCTGAAGCGGGTGCAGAAATAGTACACAGCAAGAAAGAACTTTATGCCTGTGATGTAATCGTCAAGATCTCTCCGCCTCTGATAGAAGAGATAGATATGATGCACGATGGCCAGACGCTTATCTCTCCCCTTCAGATTCCTAGCCTTACAGAAGAATATATCCATAAGCTTCTGAAGAAAAGGATCACAGCACTTGCCATGGAATACTTAAAGTCCGACGATGGAAAGTTTCCTATCGTCAGAATTATGAGTGAGATGGCCGGCATGAACGCCATTACCACAGCTGCCGAACTTCTGTCTAATGTAAATGGCGGAAGAGGGGTATTACTCGGGGGCGTAAGTGGTGTGCCTCCTGCTAAAGTGGTTATTTTAGGTTCAGGCGTAGTCGGAGAATTCGCTACGCGCACAGCGATAGGGCTAGGAGCAGCGGTCAGAATTTTCGACAACGACATCAGCAAGCTGATGAGGTTACAGACCATCATCGGCAGGCAGTTGCATACATCTTCCATTAATCCTGCTTATCTAGGGTATCAGCTTATGAGTGCGGACGTTGTTATAGGAGCGATTCATTCTAGCCACGGTAGAACTCCGATATATGTGACAGAAGAGATGGTCAGTAAAATGAAAGAAGGAGCTGTAATCATCGATGTCAGTATCGATCAAGGAGGCTGTTTCGAAACCTCTAAAATGACGGACCATACTTCTCCGACCTTCGTGAAGCACGGAGTTATCCATTATTGTGTACCTAATATTTCCTCTAAAGTAAGTCGCACTGCATCGGTCGCTGTATCTAATATAATTACACCATTACTTATTAAAACAGGCGAAGCATCTAATATCGATAGCTTGATGTTCTATAGCAAAGGCATCAGAAATGGGTGTTATACTTATAAAGGTTGCTTGACGAATGAATACCTAGGACGTAGATTCGAAATAAAGTCTACTAAACTTGATCTATTGCTGGCGTCAAGAATGTAGGGTATTGCCTTTAAGGCAGGATTTACTTACCTTGCTTTTATAATAGAAATTTATGGGATTCTTGAAATTTAACAAAGTACCGAAACACAAGCGTTTCGATTTTATACCGAGATACTACAATCCCCAGAAAGAAGAACTAGATGAAATCGTTGAAGCTTATAAGAATAAGGGAGACGCTGCCGGTTCAAAGCACCGGATTCGCTCAGGTCTCAGAAGTCGTTACAATGCCGACGCTAAGTATAAGTCTTCTGTAAAACGGTCGGCTAATATTAGGCTCGCATCGATTATTTTTGTTTTATTCCTCATGACATATCTAATTTTACAGTCGGATACGATCATGAGGATGGTCGAGGCATTCACAGAATAGAACGGATTCTATTACAT
>CAZFJO010000254.1:0-5707 GCA_964518915.1 uncultured Saprospiraceae bacterium | reverse complement strand
GGATAAAGCAATCCTATTATCATAAAGACTTTCATCAGACTACTACTTAAGCGCAAGTCTTGTGCAACCGATGATTTACTTATAAGCCTGAAGATATATATACCTAGGACTAGAAGTACACCGCCTATAATCAGCGAAGTCGTACTGCTTAATATGTTGTAGAGACTCATCGTCCACATTGCGATTAATGCCCCCAAGATGAGCAAGATGAATTTTATTAATTTAAGTGAAGGTTTAAAACCATAGACAACTGGAAACGTCCGCGCTTGGTGTAGTCGATCACCTTCCATATCCTCAACATCTTTTATAAGTTCACGGATGAGGTTACTCACAAATGCAAAGGTAACCATGCCCCAGAACAACAATCTCAATGCTCTATATGAATCAGATTTCAAGGTCAAGTGGGTAATCCCTTCTGATTCTCCTACCCAGACAATCCCTATTACAAAAGCACAGAAGATGCTGACAATAATATTTCCTATGAGCAGTGATTTTTTAAAATTAGATGAATACAAGTGTAGTAGAACTACGGCGCAGGGGTAGATCACAAGCAGAGGCATTCTGTTCAAGTTGTAGGCAAGGTATGATGCGATGACAAGTCCTGTGATTACCAGTGTATAATACAATATAAGAGCAAGTTGCTTAGATATGGTTGTGCCTACATAGGTGTTCTCAGGCTTGTTAACCAAGTCCAATTCTGAATCGTAGATGTCATTGATGATATAAGAAGAAGCAGCAAGAATTATTGTGACTGAAATAAAAAGCCAGAGGTAAGTTCCTGATAGCAAGGGTAGGATATCGTTTTCCAACAATGCGGATGCAAGCAGTACTCTGTGTACTACATATTGAGCCATCCCTATAATGATAAGGTTGACTGGTCTGATCAGATTGATACTACGCATTCAATACCAAGATACGCAATTTAGGCGGCAGAATGGTTTTATGGTGCAGATACGCAGCGAGAGATTACTGATTGTCTCTCCACTCGTATACCCACTTAGCTTGTATCTGCTCTAGATGGCCTTCGCTACAATCTTCTTTCTTCCCCTCAAATACAGGAATCTCAAGAATCCATTCCAGCAATTCTGTAAATCTAATGCGATAGATTTTAGACTCTGTGAATTCATCACCGAATCTGTCGTATAGCTTCATTGCTATATCCTCATGATCTGCCCAGTTGATAGGCATATTATCTATATCGTCGAATCCCATGGTCTATTTTTAATGTTCGTGTCCGATTATGTTACTCTGGTCAGGAATCTGAACCTCTATTACAGCGTCCTCAGAAAGGATGACACACTGACAACCCAGCCTTGATTCTAATCTTGGGTCTATAGCCCGGTCTATAAAATCTTCTTCCTTATCTGAAATCTCCTCGAGAAACTCATCTCCTGATTCTACATATATATGGCAGGTAGAGCATGCACATACGCCACCACAATTGTGGTTGAGGTGGACATCGTTGTCTTCTGCTATTTCTAGGATAGAAAATCCTTCTTCAGCGTTGTCTACAACGACCTCCTTGATTTTCTTATCCTCAAATGTAAATTTAACTTTTGCCATTTACTTTACTTCTTTCTTATGGTTTACTGACTCTTAATCTGAGCCCGCAATTATAGGTTAAATAACCCACAATTAATATATGTAAATTAAAAAGTAAGGTAAAAGTTTCATTACGGGCAGCATAATTCGAATTCACTTCACACACAATATTGTTAAATGTTTCTATATTGACAATAGAGAGATAAGAAATACGATGGATAATATAGATTATACGGGTAAAAAGAAATATAAATTTAAGGAGTTAAAACTCTATACCTCAACGGAATGGCTTGCTGATAATAAAAAGAAATACAGACAAGTATTCGATAGATATGAGGTGGCATATATATATGCAGAGTTGGCTTTCTACAATAAAAGTTTCGACGAAGATATCTGGGAAGCAGAAGTGACACTTAAGTGCTATCAGGTTAAGCCGAAGAAAACGGAGGTGTGTGTGTTAGATTTCAAGAAGAAGATAAGCAAGTACGACAGTATTGTATATATCAGAGAAGGGTGGGGAAACAAGAAAGCCGGTGCCTTCTGGAAGAAAGGAACATATTACTGGGAAGCATTTATAGAAGGAGAGAAGCTCGGCTCTAAGTATTTTTATGTTGAAGATACGGGACAGGACTATACCGATGCACTCAACCCATACCTCAGGCTGGAGACCTTGAAATTATATGAAGGTCAGCTAGATGATGTTCCAGAAGAAGAAAGGATCTACCTAAAAACGTTTTCTTCAGAAGCAACTAGATATATATACACGGAACTCACGTTTAAGAATTTATACCCTAAGAATTGGCACTGTGAATTGTTTATAAAATTCATGACCAATATCCACGACATAAAGGGTCGGGTCAATCGGTTGATCAATGTCAAAAAGAACGAAGAATCAATCGTTGTTACGGCTGGCTGGGGATCTAATATCAAAGGTTCATGGCGAAATGGGGATTATAGTCTTGAAGTAATATTTATGGATCGGCTCCTTGCGGAAGTAGATTTTATTGTAGATGAAACCATAGAAGAGGGAGACCCAGAAGTGTATCTGCCTGAAGAGAACAGGCAACTCAGTATCGGAGAAATTGCACCGAGTACACTGACATTCGATGAGGTAATGCTTGAGTTAGAATCCCTTATAGGGCTCAATAAAATAAAGCAGAAAGTTAAGGATCATGCTCAGTATATTAAGTTCTTGCAACTGAGGAAGAAGAAAGGATTCAAGGAATTAAGAGACATTGACATCCATTCAGTATTTACAGGAAATCCAGGTACGGGAAAAACAACCGTCGCTAAGATGATGGGGCAATTGTACTATAAGATGGGCCTTCTGACTAAAGGCCACGTGCATGAAGTAGATCGGGTAGACCTAGTAGGAGAGTATATAGGACAGACTGCACCCAAAGTAAAAGAAGCCATAGAAAAGGCAAGGGGAGGCGTCTTGTTCATTGATGAAGCATACTCCCTGGCTCGATCTAATGATGACAGTAAGGATTTTGGAAGAGAGGTTATTGAGATCTTAGTAAAGGAAATGTCCAATGGAAAAGGAGACATGGCAGTTATCGTTGCAGGCTACCCTAAAGAAATGAAGACATTTCTGGAGAGTAATCCAGGACTGAGGTCTAGGTTTAAGGAATTCTATCGATTCGATGATTATACACCTTCCGAGCTTATGGAGATTGCACGATACGCAAGTAAGGATATGGAAATCAGCCTCAACGAAGATGCCAGACAGGAACTTGAGCAGATTGTGATCAAGTCCTACAGAAAGAGAACCAAGAATTTCGGTAACGCAAGATACATCAACGACCTCCTCCAGAAAGCTAAAATCAATCTAGGGATAAGGACGATGGAACGCAAAAATCCTATGGCCCTTGGATTGAAGGATTTGATGGCCATTCAGAAGAAAGATTTGATAGGAATACAATCAGAGCACTTCAGCAAGGTCGTAGAACTTCCTATAGACGAGAAGCTACTAGATGAAGCGATGCATGAGTTGAATGCTCTGATAGGAATCACTAACGTCAAGGAACAGATACAAGAACTTATAAGTATCGTCAGATTCCATAAGAAAAACAACCGATCAGTCGTTTCTAATTTTTACTTGCATACGATTTTCGTCGGAAATCCGGGTACTGGTAAGACCACAGTTGCACGGATTCTTACTAAGGTGTATAAGGCCTTAGGGATTCTAGAACGCGGCCATATGGTAGAAACAGATAGACAAGGGTTGGTTGCTGGATTCGTCGGACAGACAGCGATAAAAACGGCAGAGAGAATTGAAGAATCTATCGGTGGTGTATTGTTTATAGATGAAGCATATGCGTTGTCCAACTTCAACGGGCTTCAAGGCGATTTCGGGAATGAAGCCATCCAGACTTTGTTGAAAAAGATGGAAGACTTGAGGGGTTCGTTTTTTGTTTTTGCGGCGGGGTATCCTGAGAATATGGAACGCTTCTTAAAAGCCAATCCTGGGTTGAGTTCGAGATTCGATAAAGTCTTGAGATTCGAAGATTATTCCGCAGAAGAGATGGTTGCTATTGCGGAGAAAATGATTACGGACGATGGGTATTACCTAACCGCTAAAGTGAAAAAATACCTTGTCACTGGATTTCAATCCTTGCATGCCTATAGAGATAAATTTTCTGGCAACGCCAGAACTGTTCGTAAGTTGGTTCTAGAAATAATCAAACAACAGAACTTAAGAATGGCGTCTTCTCAGAAGATAGAAAAAGGGAATAAAAATCAGATTATCTATGAGGACGTAGCACAAGTCAATATCCTTGATATCGAAGAAAAACTATTTGAGCGAAAAGGGATAGGATTTTAATTAAGGGATGGTTATTTTTATTGTGGCATTGATTCGATTTCCAGACAGCAATAAAGTATATGGTTGACTGGGTAAGTGTGTACGCCATGTAATGGTGTTGTTGAGAATGCTACCCGTATTTATTCTTCTTCCATCCATGGTGTATAATTCGTAACGTTCCCATACCTGTGTGTCATCTTCTAGCAAGAGTGTGCTAGGATCTATCATGATCCAGGATATATCTTTTTCTACATCTTTCATTAAAGAAGTAATTCTTCCTTCTTCAATAAAGGTAGCAGCTGAATTAGATTTTACATCATGTAATTTACTCACGGAACCCGATGGCCAGAAAACGATGAGGCTATCTACTTTGCTGAATGCCGGAGGCAATCCGAAATGCAAGATAGGAGAAGATTGCGAAGCATAACCTTGACCACAAGTAACCTGATCTGTTATGGTTTTTTTTCCATAATGAGCAACTACTCTAGCACCGATTGCTTCTCGGTTAGACTGCGTTCCTTGTAGTTTGATCTTTACGCTATTCTTGTTTTCTCCTGTATTCAATAAGACTTGAGATTTATCATCTTTGATATTAGCAATGATTACATCCAGGTCACCGTCTTGATCTATATCTGTGAATGCATGCCCGTATGAAGCGTATGGTGCGGTCAATGCAGAGTTCATGTCTATGATAGAAAATGAATCTTGGTTATTGATGTATAATATATTAGGTCTTGAAGGTTCTTGAAAATAGGTATCGTTAGAAATGTATATGTCTTTATCTCCATCGTTGTCTATGTCTTCTATTGATGTAGACCATGCCATCCCCAGGTCATCGACTCCCATTTCTTGCGAAATTTCGGATAGCGATGTTCCTTCATTGTTTGTGTAGAGTTTATTCTCGTAGAGATTGGTAAGGTAGAGGTCTATCCATCCATCTTGATTGATGTCTCCGGCATCAATACCCATCCCGAATCCTGCAAAATCAAAACCCATTTCAGCTCCACTTTCATTGAAGCTTTCATCGCCATTGTTGAGATAAAGCATGTTCTTTTTCTTGTTGTCATGGACTAAGAACAAGTCTTGATCTCCGTCTTGGTCTATGTCACAGAATATACTTCCTTGTGCAACCTGGGTAGAAGTAACGCCGTATAGATAGACAAGATTGATAAACGATTTTCCTCCTTGATTGATCCACAGCATGTTCTCGAGATTGGGTCTCGATATGTAGATGTCGATGAAGCCATCGTTATTGACATCAACTGCATTGACCGAGCGGACTTGTCCTTGATCATTGATTATGTTTAAATCCCAACTAGATTCTACATACATACCTTCTTCATTTATATAGAAATGATC
>CAZFJO010000253.1:0-5707 GCA_964518915.1 uncultured Saprospiraceae bacterium | reverse complement strand
AGTCGATTGGCAAACAATAGGTCTCTTACCTGTGCCTCCGTGGGTTGAGCTTCTGTCTTTACCTCTAGATCTGCCTCAGATTCCAGTTTCAAGTCGGTATCCTGAACAATTACTCCATTGAGAAGGCTCTTATGGCTTTTCTTGTGTGTGTGGAAAGCATTGATCTGAAGTACAATTCTTTTTTTCTTAGCGAGAAGAACTTCTAGTGCTTCATCCGTAAATGAAGGGGCTATGACCACCTCATAGAATATCTTATCAATTTCTGATGCTGTATCCTTGTCTACGGTCGTGTTGCTTATTAATATTCCTCCAAATGCTGAAACAGGATCTCCTGTAAGTGCATCTGTCCATGCTTGTAGTATAGTAGATCTAGTAGCAAGTCCACACGCATTGGTATGCTTAAGAATGGCGAATGTGGGGGCATCTTTCTGAAATTCAGACATAAGATTAACCGCAGCATCTACATCAACCAGGTTGTTGAATGACAACTCCTTGCCTCCTAACTTCTGAAACATGTTGTTGAGCTCTCCGAAGAAAATTCCTTGCTGGTGCGGATTCTCTCCATACCGCAATACTGAAGGAGTGTGAAAAGATTGCTTAAAGGAATCAATACCTCTTTCTTCATCGAAGTAATTAAAGATGGCTACATCATAGTCAGACGATACTCTGAAAGCTCTTCTGGCCAGCTCCTTTCTATCTTTTAATTCTGTAGATCCGTTGTTCTCAGAAAGTATGCGTTCCAGCATAGTATATTCTTCTTTACTGGGTACAACTACCACATCTCGATAATTCTTAGCAGCTGCTCTGATTAGGGATATACCTCCGATATCAATCTTCTCTATGATGAGGTTTTCTTCCGATGTTGACTTTACAGTATCCTGGAATGGGTACAAGTCAACAATCACAAGATCAATCTCAGGGATTTCATATTGCGCTAGCTGACGCTGATGATCTGCTTCTCTTCTGGCAAGAATTCCTCCGAAAACTTTAGGATGGAGGGTTTTTACCCTACCGTCAAGTATCGACGGGTAGGAAGTAAGATCTTCCACTCTAGAGACTGGAATTCCCAGGTTTTCGATGAATTTCTGCGTTCCACCAGTAGAATATATGGTAACTCCTTGCTCGTGTAGCATCTTGACTATATCATCTAATCCATCTTTATGAAAAACAGAGATCAGCGCTGAAGAAATCTTTTTAGTTGACATATGTGGTATGTATACTTAGAAAGGCGGCAAAGGTAGTAATTAAGGTACTTAGGAAGTATACTTACTACTACTATTTATCTACAGGATGTGGAGAACCAATTATTTTTTAACCATAGCGTCCTGTGGAAGTTTTTTTCCGAAGTGCTGGACCCAGTATTTTCCGTATTTGGCAACACCCATATCTTCTACTTTAGGGTTCATGAGCATCTTGCAATGGCTGAAGGATTCTTTCCAGTCCTTAAGGACTTCTGTGAAGTGGTGCTGGCCTTCTCCTAAGTTTTCTCCCGCTACCTGCCAGTTATAACCGTGCAAGTCAAGCCGGTCTCCTATATCCTCTCCTCTTTTAGAAAAATGAGAGAAGTAATCGTTTCTACTCATGTCTTTCGCATGTTCTAGGGCAGATCGATATAGTTTTTTATCCCATTTCAGCGGACCGACAGGTTTCATATACATGTCGTCACAATAGCAACCAGACGCGCGCAATGAATTCACCTTATTCAGAATATAATCTTTATTGATGTTGTCGTAGGTTTCGACACCATCAAAAGACATCAGGGAAAAGACCAATATAAATATTAAACCAATTTTCATACGCTTCAACTATCGAACTATAAAACCGAGGCTTTTTACATTTATTGCAACAAGTTAAGGCAATTAGATAAAAATTAACAATGTTAGCCGCCTAGATGTCATCATTGATACGTAGTTAACACATTTGCGCAAGCGGAATGTAACATATTATATACGTGATCGAAACCACCTCCATAATAAGGATCAGGCACAGCCCTGTTCTCACCTGGATGAGAAAAATTCAATATAAGGTGTACTTTTTCTCTTTCTTTTTCTTCTGCATGGGATAGAATATTTCGATAATTTTCCTGGTCCATCGCAAGGATTAAATCGTATTCCTGCAAGTCTTTTTTAACGAATTTTCTAGCCCGTTGATCTGTGATGTCTATGCCGTTTTTAGAAGCTTCTAATATCGATCTTTCATCGGGCAATTCCCCCTCGTGATACCCTCCTGTACCAGCAGAATCTACCTGCCAATTTAGATCATTTTCCGCTGCCATTTTTTTCATAATACCTTCTGCCAAGGGAGACCGACAGATGTTCCCGAGACAGACCATAAGAATTTTCATTGTGTAGTCCTTTTATTATAAGTATAACGTTCTAAACATAGAAATCGATTCTTAATCACGGAGAATTCATGTCCACTTATTATTTATCAGAAAAATAATCTTGACAATTAGGCCATAACAGAGAATTGAATTACTTTACTGTTGATCGAAGAATTTCAACTTTAATTGTCGAAACGGATATGGGAAAGAGAAAAATGGAAATTGATTTTGTCTCGGCAGAATGTTATCCTGCTGCTAAAACGGGAGGACTAGGAGATGTAGTAGGTTCTCTTCCGAGGTATATTAATAAGCTCAAGGCAAATGTAACGGTAATCATCCCTAAATACTTTATGCCATGGTTCACTCAACAATCTTACACACCTGTATATGAAGGTGGGTTTTTCCTAGGCTCTGAGCCAGTAAGATTTACCATCCAGAAAGTGAATGGCAACCCTCTTGGTTATAATATGTATGTTATCGATATTCCTGGGAAGTTTGATAGAGCAGGAGTATATGCAGATGAGAACGGCCAGTTTTTTGGCGATGAAGTTGAAAGATATATATCCTTCAGCAGAGCGTATCTTGCATGGAAGAATGACATTGTAGAAAAGCCTGATGTCATACACTGTCACGATCATCATACAGGACTGATTCCTTTTATGGTTTCTCATTGTTATGATTTCAGATCCTTGTCGGCAATACCTACTGTCTTTACCATTCACAATGAAAGGTATCAGGGAGCATTTGGGTGGGATCGACAATTTCTTATACCTCAGTTCGATACTTGGAAATCAGGACAGTTAGACTGGGCGAACCATATTAATCCACTGGCTTCCGGTGTGAAGTGTTCCTGGAAAGTTACAACTGTGTCCCCGTCGTATATGTCAGAACTTATAGAGAAAAGTTTCGGACTTGAATGGCTGTTTTCTAACGAAGCTTCTAAGTCACAAGGAATTCTTAATGGGATCGATAATGAAAACTGGAATCCTCGGACGGATAATTTTATCCATACGAAATTGAACAAGAGTGTTGCCAGATTTAAATCTGCCAATAAAAAAGCCTTGCTTTCAGAATATGAGCTGAACCCAGAAATACCATTGGTATCATTTATCGGAAGATTCGCGATGGAGAAAGGGGCAGATCTACTTCCTGGCTTAATTGATGTCAGCTTATCACAAGGAGTTAACGTGCAATTCTTGGTACTCGGTACAGGAGACAAGACGATGGAAAACCACTTGAGGGTTATCGGAGAAAAATGGCCATCAAGCACAATCATACATATTGCATATGATGAAAAACTTGCCCACCAGATATATGCCGGCAGTGATTTTCTTATTATGCCATCTAGGGTAGAACCTTGTGGACTTAATCAGATGTATTCGATGCGGTATGGCACAATCCCTGTAGTTAACAATATCGGAGGCTTGAAGGATTCTGTTGTAGATATTTCTGAAGAAGAGGGTAGCGGGATCAAGATGAACGGACTTTACATCGACGAACTGATCTCTGCGATAAAAAGATGTTGTGCATTATATGACGACAAGAAAAAACTTAAAACAGTAAGAGAAAATATAATAGAGCTCGATAATTCCTGGGATAGTTCTGCGATGGAATATCTCAAGCTATATGAAACTCTAAGTCAGTAAAACTAATTTTTTTACTCAATAAATCGATGAATTTTTATGGCACAGATGAATAGATTTATAAGCCTTATTCTCGGAGGAGGAGTCGGCTCACGATTGTATCCTCTGACTAAAGACAGAAGTAAACCGGCCGTTCCTATCGGTGGTAAGTATAGATTGATTGATATTCCTATTTCTAATTGTCTTAATGCAGGATTGAATAGGATTTTCGTATTGACACAATTTAATTCTGCTTCATTGAATAGGCATGTTAAAAATACCTTTCACTTCGACAGCTTCAACAGTGGTTATGTAGATATACTTGCTGCGGAACAGACCAGGCAGAATATGAACTGGTTTCAAGGAACAGCAGATGCGGTCCGCCAATCTGCTAGGAATGTTATCCATGAGAATTTCGATTATCTGATGATTTTATCAGGAGATCAGTTGTACCATATGGATATCGAAGCGTTCGGAGAACAACACATTGCCAGCGGAGCTGACTTGACGATTGCAACCATTCCGGTGGTTGACAAGGATGCAACAGCATTCGGAATAATGAAGGTAGCAGCTGATCAGACCATAGATAGTTTTATCGAGAAGCCATCCTTAGACAAGTTGCCCAACTGGAAGTCAGAAGTCGGAGATGAACTAGCCAGCCAAGGTAAAGAATACCTTGCATCCATGGGGATTTATTGTTTTACACGAAATGCCTTGAGAAAATTACTAGATACCCATCCTGATGCCATAGATTTCGGTAAAGAAATCATTCCTGCTG
The DNA here is from genome assembly GCA_964518915.1 of uncultured Saprospiraceae bacterium. Taxonomy (GTDB): domain Bacteria; phylum Bacteroidota; class Bacteroidia; order Chitinophagales; family Saprospiraceae; genus JABDLO01. Next base: position 984 of record CAZFJO010000253.1, on the reverse strand, counting down.
CGATAGAACAAGGCTATAAAGTTTCTTCCTATGCGTATGATGGTTACTGGACAGATATAGGTGACATTGCATCATTCTTCGAGGCTAATATTGCCCTCACAGACGACATCCCTGATTTCAACCTTTTCGATAACGAGAAGAAAATATTTACGAATGCACGTCAACTTCCTCCATCTAAGATATTCGGAACCAAGATGAGTAATAGCATTGTCGCAGAAGGAGCCATTATACATGCAGCCGAGATTACTAAAAGTGTCATAGGAATACGAGCAAGAATCGGAAGTAATAGTGTCATAAGAAGGGCGTATATAATGGGTAATGATTTTTACGAGACCATCGACGAGATGGAGGAGAACCAGTCCTTCATAGGAATAGGTTCTAACTGCCATATTGAATATGCCATAATAGACAAGCATGTTACGATAGGAGACAATGTATCCATCAGAGGAGGCGCGGATCTTGCTGATGTGGAGACAGATAATTATTATATAAGAAAGGGGATTGTAGTAATAAATAAAGGGGCCATTATTCCCTCCGGAGCTAAGATAGGCGTAAAAAGTAATTAATCATTTGTTAAGGATTAATCTTTTCTGATTTATGATTGTCAATATACCTAGCATTGTTTAACCAACCAACAAGCTTATTATATTCATTGCTTAGGCATAACCAACAACAATCATTGTGAAAAAGATTTTTTTATTTGTAATTCTAACTGCGATTACTACATTTTATTCTATGGCTCAACAGGGAAGACGCGGTCCTGGTGATGCTAAGATCGTATACGAAGGAGTCGTCCAAGATGGAGAATCTGGAGCCCCGATGGAATTCGCGACAGTTTCAATCTATTCTGCTAAAGATTCATCCTTAATAGGAGGAGGCATAACAGATGAAGGAGGTAAATTCTCACTTGAAAGTAAACCAGGAACGGTATACATCAATATAGAGTTTATATCCTACGAGAGTATATCATTATCAGATATAATG
>CAZFJO010000252.1:3933-5709 GCA_964518915.1 uncultured Saprospiraceae bacterium | reverse complement strand
AATAGGGCTTTTAGTTGGTCTAATCTACTCATAACTACAATTATGTAATGGGTAAACATATAAATTATCTGGATAGTTGTCAGAGATAATCAACATAAGTATGATGAAGTGTCTATTTTTATCCTAGTCGAATATATATGAATTTTAAAATGTATAATCTGGCTTAAATCATATCTATTGCGTAGCTTCGCATATCCATGAAGAAGATAGAACTAGAAATTGTTGCACTTTCTCACTCCGTAACTCAATCTCATAATTATGCGGTTGTACTCGGAGAAATAGAAGGCAGCAAGAGACTTCCTATAGTTATAGGGGGTTTCGAGGCACAAGCCATAGCTGTAGCTATGGAAAATATGACGCCTAATCGGCCACTCACGCACGACTTGTTTAAGAATACACTGGATACAATGGGTGTTGAACTTAAGGAGATTGTCATTAATAATCTTATGGATGGAATATTTTATGCACAGTTGATCTGTGTGCATATGGGAGAGACTTTTACCATTGATTCTAGGACATCCGATGCCATAGCAATGGCTGTAAGGTATGATTGCCCGATCTACACGCTAGAATTTATCATGGAAGAAGCTGGAGTTATTCTAGAAGATTCCGAGCAGAAGCCTAAGCGTAAGCGCAAGAAACCAGCTAATACAGATGATCTGTCTATGTATTCCGTGAAGGCGCTTCAGAAAATTTTAGATGAATCACTCGATAAAGAGGATTACGAGAAAGCGGCTAAAATAAGAGACGAGATCAACAAGCGACAAGCATCCTAAATCGCTTTAAAAGTCGATCTTACATTTTATCTCAGTACTTATACTCTGAACAGATTTTCATTGCTTAGGACTCGTTTTAACCTACTTATGTCTCGGGGTGATATATCGAGGTGAAAGGTAAACCTTACAGTCTGTGGCCCGAATGCCGATGCCGTTATCTTTTTCTTTTTCAAAACATCTAAAAACCAAGAAGCTGTTCTGTTTCCCTTCAGGTCAAATATTATGATATTGGTCTGGACAGGCCTTATTCTACCTACGTATTTAGCTTTTTTCAATACAGCGGCAACTTCTTTGGCTCTGTCATTATCTTGCTTTAACCTATCGACATGATTGTCCAATGCGTATGTACATGCTGCAGCTAAATATCCAGCCTGACGCATCCCTCCGCCCATTACTTTCCGGTACCTGCGAGCCATCTTGATATCTTCGTGGGTTCCGATCAACAATGACCCTATTGGGGCTCCTAATCCTTTAGACATGCATATAGATATAGAATCGAATACCTGTCCCCACGCTTCTGTCTTTTCTCCTGTCTCAACAAGGGCATTGAAGAGTCTTGCTCCATCCAGGTGTAGTTTCAATCCGTGTTCTCTACAGAAGCTGGCTATTTTTTTTACTTCTCTTAATCTGTAAATTGTTCCTCCAGCTTTATTGTTGGTGTTTTCTAAAACGACGAGCCTTGTACGAGGGAGCCACTCATAGTCTTGATTGACCATATGGGACAGCATGTCTGGAGTGATTTTCCCATTTTTTCCTTGAATTAATTTTATGCCTACACCTGAGTTAAACGCGTAACCTGCAGTTTCATATTGATAGATATGAGAATTTACATCGCAGATTACCTCATCTAAAGGTTGTGTATGCATTTTAATTGCAATCTGGTTGGTCATGGTGCCAGAAGGACAGAATATGGCTGCTTCCTTTCCGAACATCGATGCAACTTTAGATTCAAGGTGGTTGACACTTGGGTCTTCATGAAATACATCATCTCCCACTTCCG
>CAZFJO010000252.1:0-3833 GCA_964518915.1 uncultured Saprospiraceae bacterium | reverse complement strand
GATTCAAGGTGGTTGACACTTGGGTCTTCATGAAATACATCATCTCCCACTTCCGATTGCATCATATAATTAAGCATCTGAGGAGTAGGCTTCGTAACCGTGTCGCTGATAAGATTGATCATGTTCTTTCTATGTAATTGTATAAACAAGAATTAAGACGGGATTTACCCTCCGGCAAATTTTATGTTTCTATAACCCATATCCTGGAGGATGGATTTAATCTTTTCTCTATGATTTCCTTGTATGATGATTTCTCCATGCTTGACAGAACCTCCGACACCACACTTCTTACGTATCTCCTTTCCGATGTCTGTCAAGGTTGAATCGTCGCAACTTAATCCCTTAATGATAGAGACAGATTTTCCTCCTCGTCCTTTTTTTTCAAGATGAATCCTTATGGTGTCTTGAAAATCATGAATTTCACTTTCCTCTGCCGGTAATTCCGGAGCGTTATCTGGGTTGCCAAGTGATTTAAAGTCTTCCCAACTGAGCGATTGGGGTTTTTTAGGATTGTCCATTTAAGCCTTCCTTTTCCAATTGTAATTAATCATCCGCAAGATAAGAAAACCTAGATCTTTAGTGCCGAATGAGGAGTTACTGAGGATAACCACCCCCGTTTTAGTTTCTTTTATGAATGCAAGAAAAGCAGAGTGTCCGCTGGTCGTCCCTGTATGGGTCCAGATGGGATACTTTCCTTGTTCTAAAATATGCCACCCGTTACCGATGAAAATCTTATCGTTATACGAGGTAGGACCTTCTATAACCAAGTATTCTGGCAATACTTGATCCAGTTCTGTGCCACTTATCCCTATCTGACCTTTTATGTATTCTATAAGATCGAAGGCGGAAGATTTTACCCCTTCTGCGCCAGCGAAACTAGGAAAGTTCCATGGGTTCACTTTTCGTTGCGCTCGGTTGTAGCCTTGTATGATTTCTTTTTTCTCCTTAAACGTAACGAAGGAATGATCCATGCCTAATTTAGAAAACAAGTATTTTCTAATAAGATCATCGAACGCACTTCCCGTTACCTCTTCTATTATGATTTCTAGCAGCGCATAGTTCGTATGACTATAAGAGAACTTAGGATTTTTTTCCTGGGGTATATAGTGGGCATAGTAGGTTAATAAGTCTGCTTTAGAGTAGTGATTGTAAGGATCCTGTATAGACTTCTGTCCGGAACCCATGTGCTTAGGGATTTTAGGGAAACCAGATTGATGATTTAAAAGATCGATGACCCTAAGGTTTTCCATTCTCGGGTTCCTATAAGCATCAGGTAGAAGGTCATTAATTAGGTCTTCCCGAGATAAGGCACCATTGTGGTCGAGCGCGGAAATTAAACTGGATGTGATAGTCTTAGAAAGAGAACCTACCTCGAATACATCCTGTGGAGTGATATCACCTTCTTCTGTTTTGGCTCGCTGGCCAAAGGGTATAAAGTGAGTTGATTCACCATCTATGATTCCGACAATAAACCCTGGCGTATTTTTAAAATCAATTTCTGTATCATATTTAATGATCTGATTGATTTCTTTTTTAATGTCATCGATACGCTGGGCAACCACTCCTTGTGTAGCCAGAATACAGAAAATCACAATATAGCAATGACGTAAAATCATAAGTAACTCTAAAAGCTTATATAATAATAACAAAAATAAATGACGATTATTACCGTAATGAGTATGTATGTCATTTCTTGTATAAATTGATAGGCCTTGATGCACATTGTTGATTTCAGCGCAGTACCTAAAATAAATGCTGATCCCACATTTATTCACCCAGGTTACGTGGAAGGGATTTTTTAAAAAAGCTTCGCTATGAATTCTCTGTTATTACAACTATCTTTCGAATCATACGCTTTTTTAAGTCCATCGTAATGGGACTCTAAGTTAGAATTAAAGTTTACCTATTTTAAATAAATAATACCTTAAAAGATGAAATTAGGCGCATTTTCAATTAGTCTTTCGGTCAAGGATTTGGCTGTTTCTAGATCTTTTTATGAGCAATTAGGCTTCCATGTATTTGCAGGAGACAGCGAAAAGAATTACTACATTATGAAGAATGGAGATGCCCTTGTGGGAATCTTTCATGGCATGTTTGAGAACAACATCATGACTTTTAATCCTGGTTGGGACCAAGAAGCAAAACCAGTAGAAGGCTATGAAGATGTAAGGAAAATTCAGAAAAAACTTAAGGTTTCCGGAATTCCTTTAATGTCGGAAGCAGATGAGTCTACAACAGGGCCTGGAAGTTTAATGATTCAAGATCCAGATGGGAACGTCATATTGATTGACCAGCATGTCTAGATTTTCTAATGAAAAGTAATGAGATAATATGACGAGTAAATTAACGCCATTTCACCTTGCAGTACCTGTTAATGATCTACAGAAGGCACGTGAGTTTTATAGAGAGATAATCGGTTGCGAAGAAGGTCGTTCTTCAGATCACTGGGTAGATTTTAATCTGTATGGACATCAATTCGTAATCCATTATAAGGATTATCAGCAAGTTGAGAAATCTAGTAATTCAGTGGATGGACACGATGTTCCCGTTCCTCACTTCGGTGTGGTGCTTGAGTGGGATGCTTGGCATCAATTAGTTGATCGCATGAAGGCAGCAGGGGTAACCTTTGCCATAGAGCCATACATACGTTTTAAAGGAGAAGTAGGAGAGCAAGCAACTATGTTTTTTTATGATCCATGTGGCAATGCTCTAGAGTTTAAAAGTTTTAAAGATTTCAGCCAGATTTTTGCAAAGTAGACTATAGATGTATTATTCGATTAAACTATACGGCCTCCTATTTCTAATCATCGTTGTCTTTTCTTGTAAAGGAAAGGATACTCCTTCGATTGGACTCGGAGAGTTATTAAATCAGACCAATACCTTAGAATCCTCTAAACGGTTTCTAGAAATGAACCCGGATAACGTGGACGCCATCATCTGGTATGGACGGAGGACTGCTTACACAGGGGATTACCGAGAAGCCATAAAAATATATTCTGATGGGATAGGAAAGTACCCAAGTGAGCCACAATTGTATAGGCATCGGGGTCATCGATATATTTCTCTTAAGAAATACGATGAGGCGATTAATGATTTTCTTAAGGCCGAAACCCTGATTCATGGAACGGATGATATTACCGAGCAAGATGGAATCCCCAATAGTCAAGGTGTTCCTATTTCAAGCCTTCACGGTAATATATATTACCATTTAGCACTAGGATATTACTTGAAACACGACTGGAAGAATGCCATAGCTACCTACGAAAAAAGGAAGAAGACCCACCGAAACGACGACAACATAGTTTCTGCATGTCACTGGAATTATATGGCTTTGCGTAGGGATGGACAAGATGAAGAAGCCTTAAGGTTACTGGATGAAATAAAACCAGATATGGACATCATAGAAAATATGGCTTATCACCGTTCTTGTCTTTTTTATAAGGGATTGGTTACAGAAGAAGACCTTGTAGATGATATAAGAAATGAAGCTGGAAAAATTAATGAAGTCGTTTTATATACATTGGCCAATTGGAACATGTACCATAAACATGATTCTATAAAAGCAAGGAAGTACTACGAACTTTTAATGCAGGAAGGCAACCCGTATTCTTTTGCTTACTTAGCTGGAGATGCAGATGTTGAAAAGCATTTCTAAGAATAGGATGTGAAATGTCAAGGCATTAATAAAAGGGCCTTAATGATATGTGCCTTATAATCCGAGTAATTACTATCTTAACTTCAGAACATTGCACTCTTGATTAAATCACTAGTAAATACACCTTTTCCTCGTCCCAGTCTTAAGAACTATATCCTCATAGCTTTATCTATAGGGC
>CAZFJO010000251.1:0-5719 GCA_964518915.1 uncultured Saprospiraceae bacterium | reverse complement strand
GTGTATGGAGCGGACGCAGCGATAGCAAGTCTGATCTCATACACATTGTTGTGCTTTCGTTATTTATTTAACTCTATTTCGATTAGTTCTTTTATTTCTTCTATTTCATCCTTCAAATTCTTATGAAACTCCAATTGAGTATTTGACTGAAAATAATGATTGTCAATAAGATTTTCAAATTCCTCGTTTTCTAATAGAACTTTATTGCGATTAGTTTTAAATTTTGATTCTCCAGCAGAATAGTTTGAAAAGGCATTATCCATATTCCTAAAATTAAAATTCTTGTACAAGAATGGCAATAAAATATTAGAAAGATAGGCGGAATAAGTCTTGTCCCACTCTCTAACATAATCAATATTTGAGGTCAATCCGTAAATTTTGCTTTTTAATATTTCTGATTCAATTAATGCAACTTTCCCTGTGTTTAGTCCTTCATTTAAAGTTCCGGTCCTAAATTCAACCTTAACACCTTCAATAGCTATGGCTAGTAAACTGTCCAATTTTCTTGGGCTGTTATGTTCGGGTTTTTCGTTGAACAATTCTAGGATACTCCTTGAACTTTTTATCAAACTTTCTATTTTCTCAATTTTCGTATTGGCTAAATCGAGATTTCCGGCAAATTCATTGAATAGTCTTTGGTTAAATTCTTTTGATTCACTTTTGTTAATTTGATTAGTGTTCCAATTGTTTATTTGCAGGGCAATCAAAATTCCAATCACGACAAGTATTATCTCTCCAATGGCATATTTGAAATACTTTCCAATCTTACCTTCTGAAAGTAAGTTTTGTCTAATTTTTCTAAAGAGTTTTATCATTGGTCATTTTGGTTTGTCTTAATGAAGCACAACTAGGGTATACCCACACATCCATCCTATTTAATTGCGTTTATCACCCAATATAAGGCATATAACCACAATACATACTTATTCTTAAATCCCATCATTTTCCATCTGAAAATCATACACCCACTCTAATAAACACTTCTAGCCTCTAAATCCTAAGTAGATGATTCCCTGCCACATTATCCCGATGAAGCATATGATGACACCGATCACGAAACACTTGTTCAGAACACCTTTCGGAGGAACGGTAGAATTCTCCAACCTCCACGGCAATAATAAAATGAAAAACATCATCCCCAATGGTCGAGAATTCACCTATGAAGCATACCATGCTCCAGCTATCCATGCAGGCGATCAAGTCAGATACATCGGCACCTATGCTTCTGAAAAACTCGGTTCCTATTATCGGGTTCTATGGAAAGATGGCCACTTGGTTTTAAGGCGAAACAGAAAACCGGACTTAGTATTGAACCCGATGGCAAAGGATGTTTTCCGAACAGCGGAAGTAGACTTCAGAAAAATATCTTTTCAGGAATCTACTCAAGGTACTTTCCAAGTCATGGAGATTTCCAGCCCCGTTGTAAAATCGATGTCCTTTAAAAGAATGTAGTTTATAATATCGATCCATGAAGTGAGAGGGATTCTTTATAGAAGCAGTGACCAACTGGTCCGACAACGGAGGATGTAAAACAGATGTTGAACAATGGAAGGGAACCGCAGGTGAACCTTGTGGATCGGAGGCCATACGAAGAATGGAACCGCAATCTCTATTCCACTTCTTTAGAAAACAATGGCATAGCATTCTTATTTCCTCTAGCGAACCAAGACATTGTGTGGTTCTGTGGAACCCGCTTGATAAGACTGTTATTTTTTCGGTCATACCATATGGCGTCGAATTCTCCCTTGGTTGTAATAACAACCCGCCACTCTTGATTCAGCAAGGTAGAATCTGCGTAACTGGCACTGGAATTTTCCCAGTCTATCTTAGATAAAACCTGTGGATCTAGATGACATATTACTTCTGATTCATCTAAAACAGAAAGCCATATAGGATCACACAAGTGTTCGATGGCATGGTTTCCCCCTTTCGCTCCCCATCCGATTTTTATTTCTGCACCGCCTCGGATATACTGTATCAATGCCTCTTTGCTTCCAGAGATGGTCTGGCCTTCTTTATCATTTTTATAGACGAGTTGGAATTCCGATTTTTGAAATTCAGAGCCGCATGAATATAGAAGAAGAATAGAAAGTGCAATAACAATCCTCAGCATGGTGGTGTTTTTAATGGTGATTAATTTATCGCTTATGCAAATATACCGATGTTTTTACAACGTGCAGATCACTCAACAACTAACACGCTTTTCGAATTTCACTTTTCTAATACCAAAGTCCGTATCCCATTGTTTAACTTCTTGAAAACCCAACTTCATGTACAATGCAGTTGCTGGCTTATTTTCAATTCCTGTCTCCACAACATAAAGATCAGCATCCATTTTTTCGAATACGAATTCCATCAACTTCCTTCCTATACCGCGTCTAAAATAATCAGGTTTAACAACCAAACTATTGATGTCAATATGGTCAACCATTGTTTCAACCTCAACAACACCTGCCAATTCCTCTTCCTCAAAATACCCAAAAAATTCATTATTACTTTGCACATATTTTTCTAATGGCCTTCTGAGCGGCGGAAAATCACTTGACCCTAGAAGCTTGGCTTCTACAGTATATGAAAGTTGGAATACAAGATAAATTTGTTTGGATACTTCGACTTTATGGTGATGTAATTTTTCGATCATGGGTCTTAGGTTTTTAGTTTGTGAATTCGATGAAGCGCTCTCAATTCATTAAAACCTTCTATGTAGTAATCTGCCAATGGAGATTTTTTCTTAGTTGGAGAAGATCGCTGGATGGTTCTCATGCCCAACTGATGTGCAGCCTTGATTTCAGAATCGGGGTTGTCCCCTACTACCCATGCTTCTTGAGGACGGATCTGATGTTCTTTTAAGATTCTTGAAAAGATATCATACTTGGTATTCCTAGGTTGTGTTCTGGGATCATCGATATAGACAGCAGTAAAATCTTGTCTTATACGTAGGGCATCGATCTTGGCATTTTGTAATTCTTTTAATCCAGTTGTTACCAGTATTTTAATATCATCGATTTCCTGCAATGCAACATAATCTGCAAATGGAATCACATCTAATTCCTTATAGTCGATGCCAGCCATTTTCTCATAGAAGGTTTCTGCCGTATGCGAGGGCACTTCGTATTGTAAAAACACTTCGTCTATGGGTTGGCTCCACAAAGCATGGATCAGTTCTTCTGCATGGATTGTCTCTCTCTCCTCACAGAATCGATGGATAACCTGAATCGCTGGAGCAAAGATCTCTGGATTCATCGAGGAAGTCTGAAATATGGTATCGTCTAAATCTAATAGAATCATGCTATCGCTTTCATTGTAAATTGTTTTTCTATTCCTTTCTGTCTGTCCATTTCATTATAGCAATCAAGGCAACAGTCCGCTTGTAATAGAATCCAAGACGGCTTGAGGAAGTGCGTTTAGGTCTGAATCTTTTTCAAGACATACCGACACATGGCCACCGGGTATTGTTCTTACAACCTGATGGAAATGACCATAATGTATGACCAGAAAATCTAGTCCTCCACAATCTATATCACCGCGCTGTGTGGCCAATTTCAACAATGTAGGATTAACCAATAACTCTTCATACCGATCACTGTCGCTAGAAGATGCGCCTGGTAATTTCTCATTCCGCTGTTTCATGTTCAACGCACCATTCTGGTATATGGCTACGTATCTCACTTCACTGAAGTCGGACATGGTTTTCTCTATAATGTGTTCTACGTTCATGTTTTCATCCCTATGGAAATGCCTTTCCGATTCTTAAGTTTCACTGGCTGGTTCTGGCTACACCTTCATGCTAGATGATTGCCACTGTACCTTTTCATTTTCTTTCCTATTGATTGAATCATCTCACTGTGCATTCCTCGCACCTTCTCCTTATCCAGGGTACCTCCCAGCACCATCATCTCTTTATACTTGAATCGCTTCCCGAGTCGATCATCAATCATGACGTTGCGCATGCTTTCTGCTATCCCTATTTCTTCTAAAAATGGAACCGGATGTCCGGCTGTACATACAACGAAACCGACGTCCACCTTTTTCATTACTTTCTCTGGATGGGATTCTTGGGTGCCATACGCGTAACCCACTGAATACACCCGATCAAACCAGCCTTTGAGTTTGGCAGGACAATCGCTCCACCACACAGGGTATAAAAATAAGATGCCATCTGCACGTTCTATCTTCTTGTGCTCTTTCTGTACATCTTCTGGAAGCGGCAATGTAAGGTGACCAGCTCCTTCTCTTTCGTACTCTGCCTCAGACATGTCTGACCTAAAATCCATTGCGTACAGATATGATAATTCATAGCCTATACCCTCTTCTTCCAAGTGCTTTTTTATCTGTTCCAGCACGTCATAGGTATACGACTTTTTACTGGGGTGACAATAAACGATGAGAACATGCATACTGAGGTAATTTTTAAAGGCACAAAGTAAATCTTCTTTCTCGTCTTTTACAACAAGACCGTCTATCTTCCTTCAACTCCTTTCATTAACGACATGTATCGCTGGCCTTCCTCGAGACCATGTCGCTTTTCTTAAATAAGCTTAATTCTTTTCTTTAAATCAAGCTTGTTAAAAACCAACCTTTATATTTATGTTCATAACAAGTAAAACAGTGGGAACTAAAATCATTTCTTGGAATTGCAATATGGCTTTTAGGAATAAATTCAAAAGCGTCATTGAGCTAAACCCGGATCTACTGGTCATACAAGAATGTGAATCTAAACCCAAGCTTGAAAAACATTTGGAAGCAGTAAATTACAATCAGTTAATATGGTATGGAGACAACCCACATAAGGGAGTAGCCGTATTGAGTTTCAATGCCCTTGATATATCCTTAAATAAAAACCACAACCCCGAATATCAATACGTCATTCCGCTTACCCTTAATTCTGATAAAAAGAAAATCAACCTCTTCTGTCTATGGGCGATGCCACACAAAACAGAAAGAGCTAAAAACTATGTGGGCCAAGTATGGGGAGCTATCCATTACTATGAGCAATTGCTGAATCAAGAATCCATCTTAATAGGTGATTTCAATAGCAATGCCATATGGGATAAAAAGAAAAGAATCGGTAACCATACGAATGTTGTTCGTTTCCTAAATCAGAAAAACATCTATAGCATGTATCATCAGAAACTTAAAAGCAACCACGGAGAAGAAAAAGACCCCACATTGTTTCTTTTAAAAAACAAACTTAAACCCTATCATATGGATTATTGCTTCGCTTCTAAAAGTCTCTACACAATGGCCACAACGATTGAAATCGGGAAGTATGAAGACTGGATAAAACGGAGTGACCACATGCCCCTTATTTTAGACAACCTTGAGATGTAAAAAAAAGTAGATGGATTAACAATTCTAAAATGCAAGACTTTCTAAGGCTTTAAATTCGCTTGTACAAATCTGTATTTTATATCCTCTCGAATGAAAAACCCATCTATGAAAAGACTAAACATGAAAATCCATTTGGATGTAACTAATGCATTCAACATGCTATAAAACCCATTGCTTCTCATTGTAAAATCACACCTTTCATGGTTTGATCTAGAAATCGAAAACCTTAGAATGAAATATTAAAAAATTTTGATATTTAAAAAAAACTTGTAAATTTAGACCAGGCAATTGACTAGAGTGTTGTTCCAATTTGCCTGTCAATCCACCATTTTTTTTTATTAAGTAATTATAAAACATTAAAAATGATCAGATGTTTAATCATTGGAGC